>CAIQOO010000208.1 GCA_903873485.1 uncultured beta proteobacterium
GGACAATGCGGTGATCAAGAACGGCCCGGGCAAGGGCTTTGACTTCAACTACGATTACTGCAAGGGCTGCGGCATTTGTGTCTCGGAGTGCCCGTGCGGCGCCATCAAGATGGTGCCTGAAGAGATCTGATGGGTGCGCGGCTTTGGGTTGTCAAAAAGCCCGAACAGGAGTGATTAATGGATATTTGGGAATGCTCGGCCGTGGTGACCGGTGCTGCGTCTGGTCTGGGTGCGGAAACAGCACGCTACCTTGCCGAGGCGGGCGCCAAAGTCACGGTGATCGACATCGACGGTGTCGGCGTGCAGAAAATTGCCGACGAAATCGGCGGCCTTGCCGTCCACTGCGATGTGGCCGACTCCCTTTCGCTGGAGCATGCTCTGGCCACGGCACGCCAGGCGCACGGTGCGGCACGGGTGCTGGTGCATTGCGTTGGTCGCGGCCATTCTGCGCCCATCGTCGGCCCGAATGGCCCGATGCCGCTGGAGGACTTTCGCCAACTGGTTGAAGTCAACCTGATTTCAACCTTCAACATGATGCGGCTGGCCGCTGCCGACATGGCACAACTCGATCCCATGGAGAACGGCGAGCGCGGTGTCATCTTGTCAACCGCCTCGGTTTCGGCTTACGAAGGGCAGAGCGGCGAGGCCGCCTATTCAGGCTCCAAGGGTGGTGTCGTCAGCATGATTCTGCCGGCGGCGCGCGAACTCGGGCCCCTGGGCATTCGCGTGGTGGGCATCGCGCCCGGACTGTTTGGCACGCAGACGCTGTTCAACATGGAAAAAAACCTTGACTCCCGGATTGCGAACCAAATACCGTTTCCGCACCGTTTCGGCGATGCCGCCGAGTTCGCCATGCTGGTCATTCATGTCCTGAAAAATGTCATGATCAATGGCACGGTGCTGCGCCTCGATGGCGGCTATCACCGCTGATCTAGCGCGACGATTTTCTTGAACATCCAGGAGCACCTGTGAAAAAGACCCTGGTTTTTCATCTCATCTCGCATGCCTCCGGTGAATTGATCGAGATGCTGGCGCGCAACGCCGTGGCCCAGCTTGAAGGGGTTCATCTTGAACGTAAGCTGTGGAAACGGGTTCGCCGCATGGGTCAGCTTCCGGAGATATTGGCGGCTGTGGCGGATTCGCCTGGTTTTGTGCTGCACAGCATCAGCGATACCGATATCCGTGAGGCCATCGAGGCGGCCTGTGCCCGACTGGGTGTCCCGTGCCAGTTTGCGCTTGAACCGCTGATCAGTCGGCTTGCCGGCTACTCCAACGCATCGGTGCAGCTTCATGCCAGTTCTGGGAACCTCTTTGACGAAGATTATTTTCTTCGGGTTGAGGCCATGAAATATACGCTGGCGCATGACGATGGCGTTGCCAGCGACGATCTGGCCGATGCCGACGTGATCATTGTCGGCGTGTCGCGAGCGACCAAGACACCCACCTGCATGTACTTGGCTTCGCGCGGCATCAAGGCCGCCAATGTGCCACTGGTACCAGGGATACAAATCCCGGTGGCCCTGGTCAGCCCGCAGGCACCGCTGGTCGTGGGGCTGATTGTTGATCCGGCACGCCTGTCATTGATCCGATCTGCCCGCTTGACATCGCTGCATCAAAGCGAGAACACCGACTACAGCGATTTTGATGCCTTGCGCAAGGAGTTACTGGCAGCGCGTCGCTTGTTTATTCTGCACGGCTGGCCGATCATTGATGTGACCAACCGTTCCATCGAGCAAACTGCCGCCATGATCATCGACATGCTGGAAGCGCGCGCCGCTCACCAGCCATAGCCGAACCGGTCACGCCCGGGAATGTGGCGCGGGCGAGCTTACGAATTTGCCAGACGCCACCATTTGGCGTGGTTTTTGCGCATTTCCTGATGCGACGGCATCGCGTAAAACGCCAGATCCGGGCCGTTGCCAACATAAAAGCCGCTCTTGACCATGCGGTAAGGAATCTCCAGCGAATGCACCCGATGCACCAGCTTGCTGATTTTGTCTTGCGGATGCAGGGTGATCAGTGCCTCGCGCAAATGGTGCATGAAAGAGTAGGGCAGGTCGTTGGTTGAGCCGAACTCTGGGTTGGTGGCCAATTCACCAAGACCGAGTTCAACAAAACACAGGGCGGGAAACTGAATGAACTTGGACGGCGAAACCGTCACGCTGTTATAGACTTCGACCGGATTGAGCGAACTGACGATCAGGCTATTGACCGGTGCCAGGTCTTGATACAGGTGCAGGCAAGGCTGCTCGTCTTTGACCAGTTCGGCCCGTTCGATGGCCAGCGCCTGTCCGTAAGCGGTGCACAGGTAAAGTTTGCCGATGGCGCTGACCGGAATGTGTTCGAGCACCCGATAGACCGAGGCATAAACCGAGTGCCGGAGTTCGCCGTCGGGATGTGGCACGCAGCGCGCCACGGCTTGTGCAACATTGAGTGCTTCACAGCGAAATTCCGGATCAATTTCAAAGAACATTGCCTGTCCCTTGGACTTGAAATGATGCCCAGTGGAATAATACTGGCCAAAGTCCTCAGGTGGCAACATGGATGCAATCAGGGCTTCGGGAATCAGGGAGAAGTAGAGATGGACGGTCATGATTGAATGTTCTTTCGATCCAGCAGAAGTTAAAAATAAAAGTCAAAGTTCGCTTGAACCAAAACAGCGCAAACGAAATTCAACCACATCATGCAAATGATCGTACCACGGGTGTTCACCGACCCGTGTTTTTTGGCACCCCGAGGCAGTGATCCCGGAATTCTCTAGTTGTAAACCCTAACGGTCGATGAACTTTCAGGGGTTCAGTGCTTGTTACACTGACCGGGCTGTTTTGTCCACCTAACCAGATAACCTTTCATTTCAGGATTCAAACTATGACCACACCCAAAAAATTTATATACGTATTTGGCAGTAGCCGTACCGAAGGTGCCGCCAACATGAAGAACCTGCTCGGTGGCAAAGGTGCCAACCTAGCCGAAATGTGCCGGCTGAGCATTGGCGTGCCCTCGGGCTTCACCATCAGCACCGAGGCTTGCACCGAATTCACCGCGCACGGACGCGATGCGGTGCTGGAGATGATCCTGGCCGAAGTGCAGCAGGGCGTGGCTTTTGTGGAAGCCGAGATGGGGAAAAAGTTTGGTGACACCAACGATCCGCTGTTGCTCTCGGTACGCTCCGGTGGCCGTGCCTCAATGCCCGGCATGATGGACACCATTCTGAATCTGGGCCTCAACGATGAGGCGGTTGAGGGCCTGGCACGCAAGGCGAACAACGAGCGTTTTGCCTGGGACTCGTACCGGCGCTTTATCCAGATGTATGGCGACGTGGTAATGGGCCTCAAGCCCCTGTCCAAGGAAGAGCATGACCCCTTCGAGATCATCATCGAGACCCTCAAGGAAGACAAGGGTGTCAAGCTCGACACCGAACTGAGTGCGCAAGACCTGAAAGACCTGGTGCAGCGTTTCAAGTCGCTGATTCATGCCCGGCTCGGGCGCGACTTTCCGACCGACCCCTGGGAGCAACTCTGGGGCGCAGTGTGGGCCGTGTTCGAGAGCTGGAACAATGAGCGCGCCTGCCTGTACCGCGAACTCAACGACATCCCCGACTCATGGGGAACAGCCGTCAATGTTCAGGCCATGGTGTTTGGCAATCTTGGCAACAGCAGTGGCACCGGTGTCGCTTTCTCGCGCGATTCCGCCACCGGCGAAGACCTGTTCAATGGCGAGTTTCTGGTCAATGCCCAGGGTGAAGACGTGGTGGCGGGTGTGCGCACGCCGCAACAGGTGTCGCTTGAAGGCTCGCGCCGCTGGGCCGAGATGGCGCTGGTACATGAAGAAGTGCGGCGCACCCAGTACCCCTCGCTCGAAGAACTGATGCCCGATATTTACCAGCAGTTGCTGCGCGCCGAAACCACCCTGGAGAATCACTTCAAGGACATGCAGGACATGGAGTTCACCATCCAGGAAGGCAAACTCTGGATGTTGCAAACCCGCAACGGCAAACGCTCAGGTGCTGCCATGGTACGCATTGCCATGGAAATGCTGCAGCAAGGCGTGATTGACGAAAAAGCCGCGCTTCAGCGTGTCGTGCCGGATCGCCTTGACGAGTTGCTGCACCCGATTTTTGACCCCAAGGCACTCGCCGCATCAGCCCCGATTGCCCGCGGATTGCCTGCCTCGCCCGGTGCTGCCACCGGCCAGATCGTGTTTTTTGCCGATGAAGCAGAAGCCTGGGTCAAGGACGGCAAGGCCGTCATTCTGGTACGCCAGGAAACCTCCCCCGAAGATTTGCGCGGCATGAGTGCGGCCAAGGGCATTCTGACTGCCCGCGGCGGCATGACCTCGCACGCTGCCGTGGTGGCGCGCGGCATGGGCAAGTGCTGCGTGTCGGGTGCCGGTGCCGTGCGTGTCGATTTGAAGGCCCGCACCATGACGATTGGCGACAAGGTCTATAACGAAGGCGACTGGCTCTCGCTCAATGGTTCCACCGGCGAAGTCTATGTCGGCAAGATCGCCACCAAGGACGCAGAACTCAGTGGCGACTTTGGTGCGCTGATGGCCCTGACCGACAAATACAAGCGGCTCGACATCCGTGCCAATGCCGACAGCCCGGGCGATGCCAAGGTGGCGCGCGGCTTTGGCGCGGCCGGCATTGGCCTGTGCCGCACCGAGCACATGTTCTTTGAAGGCGACCGCATTCTGGCGGTGCGCGAGATGATTCTGGCCGACAACGAGGCCGGTCGTCGCAAGGCGCTGGCCAAGCTGCTGCCAATGCAGCGTGGCGACTTTGAAGGGCTGTTCCGTGAAATGCATGATTTGCCCGTCATCATCCGCCTGCTTGACCCGCCGCTGCACGAGTTCTTGCCGCACGACGATGCCAATCAGCGCATCATGGCTGCCGAATTGCGGGTGCCGCTGGGCAAGATCAAAATGCGGGTGGAAGAGTTGCACGAGTTCAACCCGATGATGGGTCACCGCGGCTGCCGCCTGGGCATCAGTTATCCGGAAATCACCGAAATGCAGACCCGTGCCGTGCTCGAAGCCGCCCTCAACGTGCGCGCCGAGGGCAGCCATGTCAAGGCCGAGATCATGGTGCCGCTGGTCGGCACCGTGCGCGAGTTCAATGCGCAGGCCGAGGTGATTCGCCGCACCGCCGCCGCCGTGTTTGCCGAGCGTGGCGAAAGCATCGACTACCTGCTGGGCACCATGATCGAGACTCCGCGTGGTGCCTTGATTGCCGACAGCATTGGCACACAAGCCGAGTTCTTCTCGTTTGGCACCAATGATTTGACGCAGATGACGATGGGCTTTTCGCGCGACGATGCGGGCAAGTTCCTGCCCGATTACATCAAGCGCAGCATCTACGAACATGACCCGTTCCAGACCATTGACCAAAAGGGTGTTGGGCTGCTGGTGCAGATGGCGGTGCAAAAGGGCCGCAGTTCACGCCCGGACCTCGAAATCGGCGTTTGCGGCGAACATGGCGGCGACCCGGCTTCGATCGCGTTTTTCCACCGTGCCGGGCTCAATTATGTGAGCTGCTCGCCTTACCGCGTGCCAATCGCTCGCCTGGCCGCCGCACTGGCTGCCATTGAAGGCTAAGGCCGCCAAGGCCCGATAAGTGACAGCGCATCGCAGGCTTGCGACGCGCTGTTTCTTTATTGGGGCGTCATGTGGTCATCTGGCACTGGCGGGCACCATAACATCGCGCAGATTGACCTGCCATGTTGCAAGATTGAACAGGCCCGGGCATCGCGCCGCTGTTATGCTGCTGCCATGCACAACACTACTTTCATTCCTGGCAAAGATGCCGCCCTTGAGTCCACCATCAGCAGCCTGCAAGGCAAGTTGCAATATCTGGGCTTTCATATTGAAGAGCGCAGTTGGCTCAACCCGGTTGATGGCATTTGGTCGGTTCATATCCGTGACCGCGACTGCCCGCTGCTGTTTGCCAATGGCAAGGGTGCCACCCGGCTGGCCTGTCTGGCCAGCGCGTTGGGCGAGTTTGTCGAGCGCCTTGCCACCAACTATTTCTGGACCCATTTCTACCTCGGCCCGGACATCGCCGGTCGCAGCTTTGTCCATTACCCGCAAGAACGCTGGTTTGCCGTTCCGCCAGACGGCACCTGGCCGGCTGAATTGCTGACCCCGCAACTGCAGCAGCTTTACAACCCGCAGGGCACGGTTGAAGCCAGCAGCCTGGTGGACTTCAATTCGGGCAACGACGAGCGCGGCATCTGCGCCATTCCTTATGTGTGCGAACGCGATGGCCAAACCGTTTATTTCCCGGTCAATATCATCGGCAACCTGTATGTCAGCAACGGCATGTCGGCCGGCAACACCAAGATGGAAGCGCGCGCGCAGGCGCTGTCCGAGATTTTTGAACGGGCCATCAAGGCGCGCATCATCAGCGAAGGCTTGTGCCTGCCCGATGTGCCAGAAGCCGTGATTGCCCGTTTTCCGCGCATTGCCCGCGGCATTGCCGCCCTGCGTGAGGCCGGTTTTGGCATTTTGGTGAAAGATGCGTCGCTCGGTGGCCAGTACCCGGTGATGAATGTAACCCTGCTGAACCCGCAGGATCAAGGTTGTTTTGCCAGCTTTGGTGCACACCCGCGCTTTGAAGTTGCGCTCGAACGCGCACTGACCGAATTGCTGCAAGGCCGGGCGCTCGATGCGCTGTCAGGCTTTCCATCCCCCGGTTTTGACCTGGAAGAAACCGCCAGTTCGACCAATATCGAAATTCACTTTGTCGATTCGAGTGGCGTGATTCACTGGAAATTTTTGGGCAACACGCCCGATTTTGAATTTGTGGACTGGAACTTCAGCAGCACCACCGCAGATGACTACGCCTGGTGCGTGCAGCGATTGCAGCAAGACGGACACGACATGTATGTGGCTGATTTCACCCATCTGGGCGTTTATGCCTGTCGCATCCTGGTGCCTGGCCTGTCCGAAATTTATCCGATTGATGACCTGGAGTTCGAGAACAACAGCGTTGCCAACCCAGTTCGTGAGGCCATCCTGAACCTGCCCGACCTCGACGACGAAGAATGCATTGATTTGCTTGACACCCTCAACGAATCGAGCCTGGCTGACCACCGGCCAGTGCCGGGCCTGATCGGGCTGGCAGCCGAGGCCGGTTCGTTCTGGAGCGACCTGCGCCTGGGTGAACTCAAAACCCTGCTGGCACTGGCCGTGGGCGATGAGGCTGCCACGCTTGAAGGCTGCGAGTGGATCTTGAATTTTGACCAGATCGACGCCCAGCGCAAACCGGTGTACGCCTGTATTCAGAACCTGATTCACCTCGCCGACATGGGAGACAGCGGGCCGTATCTGGATGCCCTGTCGCTGCTCTACGGTGCCGGGCCATTGGCGCAGGCACACGCGCTGATCATGCAGGAAGACCGCTTCATGGGTCTGAGCGCGCCGGGTCTGGCCCTGGATGGTTGCGAGATGCATCACAAGTTGTTGCAGGCCTACAACAAGGTGCATGCGGTTCACCTGAAGGCATGAACCCCGACTGGTTGCGGCCTGACTGGCCGGCGCCGGCGGGTATCCGGGCGGTGTGCACCACGCGGGCCGGCGGCGTGTCGGCAGCGCCCTATGACGGCCTCAACCTTGGCGACCATGTGGGCGATGACCCGGCACGGGTGGCCAGCAACCGGGCCATTTTTGAAGAAGCCATTGGTGCGCAAGCGGTTTTTTTGAACCAGGTGCATGGCACCGGCGTGCTGCAGATTGATGCAGCAACTGAGCACGCCAGTGTCGCCGATGCCTGCCTGACAGATCAAGCCGGGGTGGCTTGCACCATCATGGTGGCAGACTGCCTGCCAGTGCTGCTGGTCGGTGCCGACGGCAACTGGGTGGCGGCGGCGCATGCCGGCTGGCGTGGTCTGGCTGGTCAGCAAGGGGTTGGCATCATCGAGGCAACTTGTCAGCGTTTTAGTGCTCTAGCCCTTATGGATACTGCGCAGGTAGCTACTGAAATAATAGCATGGCTCGGCCCTTGCATTGGCCCGCAGGCGTTTGAAGTGGGCGAAGAAGTGCGGGCTGCGTTTGTCGCGCATGACGCGCAGGCGCAGTGCATGTTTCAGGCCGACAAGCCGGGCAAATGGCGCGCCGATCTGGCCGGACTGGCACGCCAGCGGCTGGCTGCGCTAGGCATTCAACAGGTTTTTGGCAACGACGGCAGCCCGGGCTGGTGTACCGCCAGTCAGGCGTCACGCTTCTTTTCGCATCGGCGCGACCAGGTCACCGGCCGGTTTGCCGTGGCCATCTGGCGCGCTGCCTGAGCCGGTGTCTGCCGGCGCCATGCCTGCAGCCGGCAGGTCGGCTGACTCACGCATCTTGATGGCGCGCCGGCGTGCCGGTGTGCCCATGATATAGACCAGGATGCCGAGCGGCAGCACGCCGTACAGGCAAAAGGTGATGATGGCACCGAGCAGCGTGCCATTGCTGGCGCTGGCTTCGGCTGCGGCCATCAGCACGGTGACGTAAAGCCAGGCAATTGCAACGATGTACATGATGGTTTGAAATGGTCTTGTTTTTTTCAGGATGGGTCTGGTTTTCAAATGACTCTTCGGAGATACTAATTGTCATTGCGTTTGACGCGTTCATTACAAAGGCCAGACAATGAAAAACGAGACTCAGGAACCCTGGATGCAATCGGCGCAGACGTTTCAGCAATCGATGACCGACAACTTGGAAAAGGCGTTTGCATTGTTCCAGAACATGGACTTGGGGGAGGCGGGCATCAAGCTGATGACCCGTGCCACCAGGCCACCCAAAGTGGCTTTTTTACCCAACAAATTGCAACAGCTCCAGCAGCAGTACCTGAAAGAAGTGGCTGAGCTATGGGCGCAGGGCACGCCAGCCGCATCAATCGGCGAGGACAAGCGTTTTTCTGGTCCGGCCTGGTCAGACAATCCGATTGCCGCCTTCACCGCCGCCAACTATTTGCTCAACGCCAAAACCCTCGCCAGTCTGGCCGATGCCGTCAAGACCGATGACAAGACGCGCGGACGAATCCGCTTTGCAGTGGAGCAGTTGAATGCGGCGGCGGCACCCAGCAATTTTCTGACCCTGAACGCCGAGGTGTTGAAAAAAGCCGTTGACAGCAAAGGCGAGAGCATTGCCAAAGGCCTGCAAAACCTGTTGCGCGACCTGCACCAGGGCCATGTGTCGATGACTGACGAGAGCTTGTTCACCGTGGGCAAGAATGTCGCCACCACCGAAGGCGCCGTGGTGTTCGAGAACGATTTCTTTCAGTTGATCGAGTACAAACCCTTGACTGCCAAGGTGTTTGAAAGACCATTTTTAATGGTGCCGCCGAGCATCAACAAGTACTACATCCTCGACTTGCAACCCGACAACTCGGTGGTGCGCTACGCCGTGGCACAAGGGCACCGCACCTTTGTGATGAGTTGGCGCAATCCGGACACATCCATGGTCAGCGCCACCTGGCATGACTTTATCGAGCAGGCCGTCATCAAGGCGATTACCGTGACGCAAGAGATCACCGGCGCCAAGAGCATCAATGCGCTGGGCTTTTGTGTCGGCGGCACGATGCTCGGCACGGCGCTGGCGGTATTGGCGGCGCGTGGTCAAAAACCGGTGGCCAGTGCCACTTTTTTCACCTCGATGCTCGACTTTTCCGACACCGGCGTGCTGGACTTGTTCATTGACGAAGCCTTTGTCAAATACCGCGAGGAGGAAATGGGCCAAAGTGGCATGATGAAGGGCCGCGACATGGCCAGTACCTTCAGCTTTTTGCGTCCCAATGAACTGGTCTGGAACTACGTGGTCGGCAATTACCTGAAAGGGGAAACCCCGCCACCGTTTGACCTGTTGTACTGGAATGCCGACAGCACCAATCTGCCGGGTCCGTTTTACACCTGGTACCTGCGCAATACCTATCTTGAAAACAACTTGATCAAGCCGGGCAAGGTCAACGTGTGTGGCGAAAAAATTGACTTGCGCCAGATCGATATGCCGATGTATATCTATGGCTCGCGTGAAGACCATATCGTGCCGGTCAATGGCGCTTATGCCACCACCCAGATTTTTCCGGGCAACAAGCGCTTTGTGCTGGGTGCATCGGGTCATATTGCCGGGGTGATCAACCCACCCGCCAAAAACAAGCGCTGTTACTGGACGCGTGACGATGGCCAGATGCCCGCCACCTTTGATGCCTGGTTTGCCGGTGCCGCAGAGCATCCGGGGAGCTGGTGGACCGACTGGTCCGGCTGGCTCGCCGCCCAGGCCGGCAAGCAGATCGCGGCGCCCAAAAGCTACGGCAAGAGGGGCAAGCACAAGGCGATTGAACCGGCGCCTGGCCGCTATGTGCTGGCCAAGGCCTGATGAGGAACTTTGTGCTTCGCAAAGTGGCTTATGTGACAGGTGGCATGGGTGGCATTGGCACCGCCATTTGTCAGCGCCTGAGCAAAGAAGGGTTCAAGGTGATTGCCGGCTGTGGCCCAACCCGCGATTACCCGAAGTGGCTGGCCGAGCAGGCCGCGCTGGGCTTTGCTTTTCATGCTTCGGCGGGCAATGTGGGCAACTGGAACTCTACCGTCGAAGCCTTTGACAAGGCCAAGGCCGAGCATGGCAGCATCGATTTGCTGGTCAATAACGCCGGTGTCACGCGTGACCGCATGTTCCTCAAAATGACCCGCGAAGATTGGGACGTGGTGATCCAGACCAACCTGAATTCCATGTTCAACGTGACCAAGCAGGTGGTCGGCGACATGGTTGAAAAAGGTTGGGGCCGCATCATCAACATCAGCAGTGTCAACGGCGCCAGGGGACAGGCCGGGCAAACCAACTATTCGGCGGCCAAGGCCGGCATGCATGGATTTTCAATGGCGCTGGCGCAAGAGCTGGCTTCCCGGGGCATCACCGTCAATACGGTCAGCCCGGGCTACATCGGCACCGACATGGTCAAGGCCATCCGCCAAGAAGTGCTCGACAAGATCATTGACACGGTGCCGATCCGGCGCCTTGGTGAGCCAGGCGAAATTGCTTCCATCATTGCCTGGCTGGCATCCAATGAAGCGGCGTATGCCACCGGCGCCGAGTTCTCGGTGAACGGCGGCTTGCACATGTACTGATCAGGTACCGCAAGGCAGCTTTTCAGTCTTGCGCAAGCGGTATTGCAGTGTTATCAAAATAATAGCTGTCAGCGCTTGTCCCATAAGGGCTAGAGGCATAAAAGGCTTGTAAATCCGGCGATTTGTCAGCAACACTTCAAGCTTGCGCCTGGCGGCTGGTTCAGGCGGTTCGGGCGATCACCAGGGCGCTGACCAAGCTGGCGCCGGCCGCCTTGAGTGTTCGGGCGGCGGCATGCAGCGATGCGCCGGTGGTCATCACATCATCGACCAGCAGCACACGTTTGTGCTGAATGGCAGCCAGCCGCAGTGGCTCGACGGCAAACGCATCAACCAGCACGGTCAGGCGCTGCTGGCGTTTCAGGCTGTGCTGGGCCGGTGTATCTTTGATGCGCAGCAGCAGGTCGGCCCGGGTTTTGCGGGCATTGAGCTGGCGTGCCAGCAGCAAGGCCTGGTTGTAGCCGCGTTGGCGCAAACGCTGAGCCGATAGCGGTATTGGCAGCAGCAGGTCGGCGCTGTCGATCATCGGCTCAACCCAGGGCGTGGCCCGCAGCAGGGTTGCAAAGGTGCGCACCAGCCCAGGCTCGGCGTGAAACTTGAAATCCTGAATCAAGCGCGACCAAGGGTAGCCGTAGCCCACCGCCGCCTGGCACTGGTCCAGCGGCGGCGGGTTGCCCAGGCAGGCACCGCACTGGCGCAGGCCCGCCGGCAAGGGCAGGGCGCAGGTGAAGCAGCGTGCCTGCGGCTGGGCAAACTGGTTGACGCAGTCTTCACACACCGGATGCGACGGCCAGGCGTGGCAGACCCGGCACTGGCTCGGCAGCCAGGCGATCGGCCGCTGCTGCCATGGCGACAAAACCCCAGTGAGCAGTTTGACAAACATGCACTCAATATACTCGCGGCCAACCCAATTTTTATTGCCATGTCCGACCAACACCCCCCCACCATTGACCCCCAGGCGGCCCGGCGCTGGCAGCTTTTGACGTGCGATGCCTCACCCTGGCTGCATGAAGAAGTGGCGCGGCGCATGCAGGAGCGGCTCGACTTGATCAAGTGCCAGCCGGCCAGTTGGATTGATTGGGCGCCGCTGCGGGGTGGCTTGCAAGCCCATGCCCTGCTGGCGCAGCGCTACCCCAAGGCAACCTGCACCATCTTTGAGGCATCCACTGCCGCTGCGCAGCGTGCCGCTGCGGCGCTGGTGATGCCGCGCTGGAAGCCGCAAGCCTGGCTGCAGCCGAAAACGGCGGTGACCACCCATATCGGGCAGCCCGCGCAGATGCTGTGGTCCAACATGGCGCTGCACATGGCAGCCGACCCGCAGGCGTTGATCACACAGTGGCAGCGGGCATTGCAGGTGGACGGGTTTCTGATGTTTTCCTGCCTTGGGCCTGACACGCTGATGGAACTGCGCAGGCTTTACCAGGCGCTGCAATGGCCGGCACCGGCGCACGCCTTCACCGACATGCACGATTGGGGCGACATGCTGCTGTCAGCCGGATTTGCCGAGCCGGTGATGGACATGGAACGTATCACGCTGACGTTTGAGACCCCGGAGCGGCTGCTGCAAGAGTTGCGTGGTCTGGGGCGCAACCTGCATCTGGGGCGATTTGCGGTTTTGCGCGGGCGGCGCTGGCATCGGCAACTGCTGCAAGCGCTGTCAGGCCAGCCGCTGCAGTTGACATTTGAAGTGGTCTATGGTCACGCCTTCAAGCCTGCGGCCAGGCTGGCGGTGGGCGCGCACAGCGCAATCACGCTGGACGACATGCGTGCCGCCCTGCGCCGGGGCCAGGCCGCTGCCAGCCTGGGTTCAACGATTGTCCAAACCAAAGGCTCACATGACTGACTTCAACCTGCGCGGCGCGCTGATGCTGGTTTGCCTGCTGATTTTTGCCGCATCTTTTGCGGCGCTGCTGATTGCCGCCTGGCTCCATCACCGCGCTGACAAGCTCACCGGGGAAAACTTTCACAGTGCCCTGTGGGTAGAAATCTCGTGGACCGTCGTGCCCTGCGTGATCGTGCTGGCGCTGGTGTGGCCTACCGTCAAGATGTTCTTGACAAACTGACCTTGTCAGTGGGTCACAAACTGGTAGCTGACTTCTTCACTCTCAACCATGTCCAGCAGGTCGTCCAACACATCCTCGTCATCCGTGCTGGCCCAGCTTTCCTCCGGGTCGCTGGCAAACAGGGGTTCTATGGCGATGTCAAGGTATTGCTGGTTGGGCAGCTTCAAGACGTGAGTGCCCTGTGAGGTTTCGGCCAGTTCCCAGTCGTCGGGCACCGACATTTCAAGTTTGATGGTGACGTTGAGTTTTTTCATCGGGATTTACGCAATGTCGGTGACAAAGTGGGTTTGGCGGCGGCGCAGCTTTTCAAGTAGTTCAGGCATGGATGGATGCTCCGGGAAAATCATAAGTTGCGGCGGCTGGCCGTGCCAGTTGCTTTAGCTTGGGGCACCTGGGGCGATTTGCAAGAGTTGCCATGCTGATCTGGCAGCCGTGCGCACCTTGGCTGCCGGATTTCAAGTCTTTTAGGCCTCCAGCCCTTATGCAGCAAGCGCTGATAGCTATGTAATTAATATCGTTTCGACATCAAAGCCAACCACGCTGCGGCTGGTTTTGCTGAACTCCACGCCGATCTGGTGAATATGCTGGCCTGCTGCGAGGTAGGGCAGGGCATAGCCCCGGTCCTTGATTTGCTGTAGGGCGCGGCCCTCGGGTTCGAGTTCGACCACCTTGAATTCGAACAGGTAAATCTGGCCGTTAAAGCGCAGCGCCATATCAAGCCTGCCGGCGTTGCTGCTGCGCTCGGGCGTGATGTCGAGGCCGAGTGCGGCAAAGTAGCTGTAGAACACGCTGGCGTAATAACCCTCGTAGGTGGCAATCTTGTTATTGGTAAACCACTCATTGGGGATACTGGCGTAAAAAGCGGTGAACAGCGCCTTCATGCCGTCAAAGTCATTGGCCAGCAACAAGTCATAAAGCTGCGGTGCCAGCCTGCCGTGGCGCGCTGGGTCATGGCTGAAGCGCTCCAGCATGGCACCGTTGAGGCTGCTGCGCACCTCCATATTCGGAAAGCGCAGGGTAAATTGCGTCATGCCCGGCAGGCGGCGTTCGCTGTCAATGGTCAGGTAGCCGGCCTGAAACAGCAGGGCCTCGGTCGGGATAAAGTCGATGTCAAAGCTCGACAACAGGGTTTCAAGCGCCATCACCCGTTCCAGATCGGGGGTGAAAGTATGGCGCTGCATCAGCAGGGCCACCAGAAAGTCGGGTGTGCCGGTCTCAAACCAGTGGGCGCGGAATTCACGCGAATCAAACAGCAGCAGCGCATCAAACGGGTTATAAACAGAAGTGCCCAGCCAGTTGTAGCCGTTGTACCAGTGACGGATTTGCGCGCGGTCCAGGTCAAACAGCTCGGCGGCAAACACCGTGTCGATGTCGGCATCGGTATAGCCGCAAATCGCGCTGTAACGGGGATCAAGGGTGATGTCCTTGAGGTTGTTCAGCCCAGAAAACAGGCTGACCTTGCTGAATTTGCTTACCCCGGTGAGCATGGCAAATTTGATGTGGGCATCTGAATCCTTGATCACCGAATACAGATTGCGCAGGCCATTGCGCATCTCGCGCGCGGCCTCCGATCTGGATTCGGTGATGTTGTCGAGCATCGGCTTGTCGTATTCATCGACCAGTACCGCCACGCGCAAGCCGGTCTGGGCGTGGGCTAGCCGAATAAGTTCACTGAAACGGCCTTGCAGCGTGGGTTGGGTGGTTGTCAAACCCAGCGTATCTTGATTGATGTCAAGCTGCTCGCTGATTTTGGCATCCAGCGCTTCACGCATATGCACCACGCCGCCACCAAAGCTGATGCGGATCACCGGGTATTTTTTGCCCCAATCCCAGCGGGTTTCCGCCGCCAACCCGGTGAACAGTTCCCGCTGGCCTTCAAACAAATCCTTGAGCGTGTCGATCAACAGGCTTTTGCCAAAACGCCGGGGGCGGCTCAAAAAGTAATACTTGCCCGCATTGACCAGATCAACGGCCATGCCGGTCTTGTCCACATAGTAGCAATCATCCTCGCGGATTTCGCGAAAGGTCTGAACACCAATCGGCAGCTTGCGCCGGGCCAGCGGTTTGGAAGAGGATGGGGTGACAGTCATCCGCAGATTCTAGAGGTGGCCTGCATCAAGCTGATGCTGACCATTGTCAATGTTTGTCAATGTTTGTTAATGGCGCTGGCAGCAGTGGCTGCCGGATTTCAAGTGTTTCAGGCCTCCAGCCCTTATGCAGCAAGCGCTGATAGCTATCTAAAAAATAGCGTTTCGACCTCGAAGCCGATCACGCTGCGGCTGGCTCGGCTGAACTCTACGCCGATCCAGACATGCGGCAGGTGGTATCAGAAGTCGATTTTGGCGTACAAACCCTGGTGCCGCGAGTCGATGCGATTGTTAACCGCCGGGTTGGCATCAGCAAACTTGGCGCTGCTGCCTTGAACCAGGCTTACGCGGAAGTGGGTGATCGCGTCTCGCGCCGGGCACCAAAGTCTGGCGAAGACAGCAAGTCCTTGGCACTGCGGGTCAGGTCATCGAACAAGACTTGGAGGTTCTGCAAGAAACTGCCGCTGTTGCCTGCGGATGCAGCAGCCGGGCCGGGCGGCGAGGTGGCTGGCTGCACCCCGGTGGCTGCTGCAACACCCTGGTACATCGACACCGCCCGCCGAATTTCCTGACTTTGCAGTTCGAAAGAAAAGGCGCTGAGGGTGTCTGCCTGACCCTGAATGCGGATGTCAGCAGCACCGGTGATGGCCTGCTTCATGTCGCCGGCAAAGAAATCGTCTGCCACATCGCTCACCTGTTTGACCAATCCATTGATCGCTGCCATCTCTTGCGCATCAAGCTGGCCATTGACCGTGATCTGCAGATTCAAGTTCTCGGAGCTGCTGGTTTCCAGCGCCAGGTTCAGGTTTTCGCCAACTTGTTGCGCACTGCCGGTCGCACTAAAGCTTTGATTTTGCGTGAAACTGATGGTGGCGATGTCGCCTTGCGCGGTTTTGATCTGTAGCGCAAAGCGGTCATCCCGATCAACACTGACCGACTGGGACATCCGGTCGGCGGTCGGCAGCCGTCCGTTGGTTGAATAGAGGTTTTGGGGTTTGCCCGGCGTGGGACCAGGGGTATAACTGGTGCGGTCGCTTGCTGGCCGCGTCATGCGACTTTGTGGGGCAGCGGACTCGCGCCCTGCAGCCCAGCCCACCACCGGTTTGATCGCCCTGACAGCCCCGAACGGACTCGCATGGGGGTGGCGCATGGCGGGCGCGATCGAGATCAGGTTTTCCAGCATGATAAATTCCTGTAGAGACAGACGATAAACCCATATCGGCTGGTTGTCAGGCGGTCTTGACAGGAATCTTGATACTGGCGGTTGGGTGCGTCAGATTTTGGCTAGGTGCTGCGGCATCAGAATTAAGGTAAAACTAGGTCGCATGTATCGTCAGGGTCCGATTTAGGTGTGCAGACCCTAGCACGTCCAGTCGATGCGATTTTTAGGCGGCGAGTTTGCGATAGCAATTCTGCACCAGTCACATCGTTTCGCTTGATTTCAAACGTGCTCGCACCGAAGGCACCGGTTAATGTTCTCCTAGAGTAGCCTGATGCGTCATACATGATGTAGAGGATCGGGGGAGGAGGCGTTGTTCCATCAACCGCAATCGCAGTTATTGTCAAGTAAGGTGGCTTGGGCTCACTGGTCAGAATGGTGATGTCGCTGGTGGCTGAATAGCTGCTGTTCCGATCAACATCCACAAACACAATCCAGCCACTGTCCCAACTGGAACCATCGGCGGGGACCACCATGGCATACCGGCCGCGTTTCATCGCCTCACTGCGGGCTGCGTTGATCCCTGACAGCAGCGCGTTGGTGAACGATGTCAATTGCGAGTTGCGCATGAAGGTGGTGACACTGGGTACCGCAACCGCCAGCAAAATAACCGCCAGCGAAACCGACACCATCAACTCAATGAGGGTGAAGCCGGTGGCGAATTTGCCAGTGTTCTTCATTTCCAGCACACCGCAACAGTGGTGCCAGTGCAGTCTCTGGTACCGATACTGGTGGCCCTCAAGTTTCCAGCCTCGGCATCCGTCTTGACGGGTGAGGCAATGACGCGAACGCAATCGCCAATGGCCAGGGTTCCGCCAGCGCCGTCAGGGCAAACATCGGCCGACAGCAAATAGGCCGAAGTGACCAGGCTATCACCCGAAAAGACCTTGAAGGTGGTCGCCGCGCTGGCGGGCGTTGTCACTCCTGCTGCATTGGTAAAGGCGAGGTAGGTGTTTCTTTGCGTCATGTAACGCTCCTGCTGCTGCATCAGCTCGGCCACGGCCTTTCTTCCCTCAGCCCTTTTGCCTTTGAGAATGGAATTGGTATAGGCCGGGTAAGCAATGGCCGCCAGGATGCCGACGATGGCTACGGTGATCATCAGCTCGATCAGGGTAAACCCGCCATTGAGTTTGTTTTTCATGGTGCGTTCTTCAAGTCCTGGTAGTTGTTGATCTGGCGCCAGCTCAGTCTTCCAATGATCGACGTGACGGTTGTCGTGGTCGGTGTCCCAGAAACCCCGGCGGAGCCTTGCTGAATGACGGCATAGGTGACTGTCTTGGTGCGCCGCCCGGTGCTATCGCTGATGGTGCGGGTGGTGGCACCAGGAACCTCGATCAGAAGAGGTTCACCCAATAGTCCCACGGTTGAGTCAGTGGCGCTGCCGTTGCCGCAGATGTCGATGGTGTATTGCTTGCCGCCGCCGCCGCCGGCAGAGCATGAACTGCCAGATGATGCAGACGGAATCAAACTGCCGAAAGCGATTTTTTCACCAAGGAGCTTGGCTCCGCTGATTTGCCGTTCGCCCGACGTCGAAAAGTCAAAATAGCAGCCGGAGCGTACCGTTGTGGCTGCCAAACCAGTGTCGGTATCACTGGTGGCGCGCCCGGCAACGAAGGGTTGAAAAACCACTGCGCCGGTTAACGCTGTGGAACTGCCCGCCCGGAGTCGGCTTCGGCTGCTGATGACACTCGCTCCCTCGGGGTTTGCATCACCGCTGGTGTTGGAAGTGTCGTCGTAAATCATATAGACCGTCTGTTGGTCGATTGAGCTTTTGTCAGCGGTTTCCATGTATTTGCCAGTTCCAAAAATGACATACCGCGACGTTGGGGTTGCCCCTGGTACCACTTGGGGTGCCATGGTGATGGGTTGCACGTTGCCGGCGCCATCCTTGGCAATGTAGAGGGGATACGGACTGCCATCCGTGACCTTTTTGAATGCCGACAGCTTGGCCATAGTCCAGTTATCCTTGTGAGCGATGTCAGCCCTGGAAAAATCAAGTTTCCAAATATTTCCATGCAAATCCCCCAGGTACATCTGCGCCACCTCTCTGGCATTGCCCAAAGTGGCGGCAAAGTTGACCAAGCCGGTAGCCTTGGGGGGGCTTAGGGTGCTGTCGATCGGCAGCGAAATCTTGTAGTAGTTGGTGCCAGGCGTCCAGCTTGTTCCCGCTGCCTTGCCCAACTCAAGCAAAAACAGGACAGGGTAGCCAGAACCGAACTCACCGGCACTGTTGGCGCTTGAATAATTGTTAACCCCGCTGGGCACCACTGCAAACCATTTATAGGTAGCCGACGTGTTGTAGGCGGCACTGGTGCGCAGTTTCAGGATTTGCGGGCGTCCCGTGACGAAACCCATGTCCGGGTCATCGTGATTGGTAAATTCCCACATCACTTTGGATGCCGAAAAAGCCTCTGGATCTGTCACATCCAGGGCAAATACGCCCTGCCCACCTCCGCCAGTGCCCGAGACTAAGACAGTTTTCCAGTCGGCAGCCACTTCAGGGTTACTCACTGTCACTTGCGCTTCGGCTACCACAGGTGTGCCGTCCACATAGCTTTGGTGGGCAGTTACATAAGCTCTATTGGTCAGAGCAGACAGCTTTGGCCCCAGCCAGCTGGGAATATAGGCAAACAGTTCGTTGCCGTTGCTGGCATTGAAAGCGTGCAACATGCCGTCATTGGCACCCACAAACACGGCTGGCGTGCGAGCTGCGTGGCCACCGGCACCGGTTACCTCAATCAGCGCATTGCGAAATGTCGTGTAAGTGGGGGAACTGATTTCATCGGTTGGATTGCCGGAAAACGCAACGCCTGAATTGATGATGTCGCCCAGCAGCTTGGTGCGGGTTCGGAATGGGTTGCCCTCTTTGGAGCGGTCACCACGCAGGTAATTCAGCCGGTCTTGCGCCAAGCCGTCGGCTGGCGCAGTGGGGCTGGCCTTGTCGAGATGAGCTGCCAAACCGGTCTCAATGTCTGTCCAGATAAACGCGCTGGCAGTCGCTGCGGTGGCGTTCACGTTACCCACCACAATATTGCGTGAGGTGGCCGGTGAGGTCAGCGCACCGAGTTGGGTGGCTGCGGTCCAGTTGGCGGTGCTGGAGGTCGTGACGTTGAAGCTGCTGTCCACCGAGATTGGTATGGACGTCAGATTGCCACTCCAGTCGGCGGTATCAAATGACCCTTGGTAAATCGCGTTGGCTTCACCCACTATCAGTTGGCCGGACTGTATGGCACCACCCGCAATACTGCGCGCTGCCGTTGTGACGCGGCTGAAGATGTCCTCGAACGCACTCAGCACGCTGCGGGCATCACTTTGCAAGAAATAGGTGCTAGCTTCGCCGACCCGGCTGGTTCTGGCATCGGTGTCCTGCCAGACATATTGGTCTGCTGTGGTTAGATCGTCCTGGTAAAACGGATTGCCCTTGGTGTTGTAAGTGTTTGCGTTACTTTTCCCTGTCACAACATTGGCGGCGGCGTTGGAAGGGTCGGTTTCAAAGCCACCGTATTTAGCAGTCATGAAAAGCTGATTGCTGGTGCGCCGTGCTGTGTTGTCGGTGGATCCGCTGAATTCATTGACATCAAACATAAAGGTCTTGACACGCAATCCTGGGCGCTGCAGGGCGGGGCCACCGGTACCGGTCCAGCCGCTACCCCGGATGTCATGCGTACGTGCCCAATAGGCCGAGCCCATGATTTGGGAGTTGAGCCCGCTTGGAACAGACGAGTTGGCCGTGTTCGGATTGAGGCTGGTGTTGCGGGAAACCCCTTGACCATCGGTGTAAGTTGAGGAGGTCTTCTTTTCAAAATTTTGAACCGTGGTGCTCCAGGCGGCAATGTCCAGAATGTTGTCGGTGGCACTGGCAGTGGGCAATCTGCCGCTGCGCTCCTGGGTATTCTTATCCCCGATCATCACGATATTGCTTTTTACGCAAGAGTAGTCGGCTGTCGCTGACCGTCCGCCGCCATAGGGGTCAGTCCATGTGGTGGCCACCGGGTAGCCGTCGTACATGTCCGTTGTGATGCCACTGATGGCGCTTGCGCTGGGTGCCAAACCTTGCAGATAGCGCAGGGTTTCATAATGCAGCTCACTCAATGGGTCGTAAATCTTGTAGCGACCGTCCACCGCTCCGGTACGCCCAAACTGGTTCACATAGTTGATGACACCACTCAGATAACTGCCCGATTTGCTCAAGATGGTGCTGTTGCCGTCCGGATTGGCAACGAAGACACCGGTAGTTGCATTCCACTCCATGTTGGCATTGGTGCCGCCTAATTCAACACCCGAGGTGTCAAAGGTCTTGGCACCTACATATTTCACCGGTGCCCGCAACACACCTCCGTATCGCGAATCCACTTGGTCCATCAGATAGCCAAAGACGGCTATGCGCAACTGGTCACTGTATTTTTGAATCACTCCGGTCGGTTTGTAGCTCGCGTGGGGTGTTGTCTGGCCGTCAGAATAGGTTTTGCAAAGTCCGTAATCACGCACGTCATTCAAGGCATAAGTGCTCGGGTTGCGATCACAAACTTGAACGCGGGCATAAAAGAAGCCATCATCGTTAAGGGTCGTGCTAGTAGGAGGAGCAGTGTAATCACGGTAATAACACCTTTTGTAAACCCCCTGAATCGGGTCGATCGTAGACCCGGTCATTGTGTTGCCACAGGTAACGCCGCCCGTGGCAACATAAGTTAACCAGCCGCCCGGGTTGCCGGCACCTGCGGGTGGGCTGCCTGGCGGGGCACCATAGAGAACTTCCTTGGTTCCAGAAAATGAACAAACCAGTCCCTCACTGGAGTAGCCTGACTGGAGCGTGTGCGGGCATTCGGTGAAGTTGCTGGCACCGCTTTGGAAGACTGTGAGGGCGGTACTTGGAGTCTGGTAAGGATTGACAACAGTGCCGACACCTGACCCGCCGCTAACTGGCCCGCCCAGGGTATAGCTGCCAGCCGAACCAGAATCACTGCCCACCTTGCTGGTTCCGAAGTAGATCTTGTTGAGTTCGTTGACGACCCAAATGTCGTTTGTGCCGGCCGCCGTAACCATGGCGTTTGGTACCGCACCAAAAAATGCGGTACCGGAGCTGCCACCACTGCGCAACAATTGTTTTCCTGGGAAATTGGTGCTATTCCAAAAACGTGCATACCCTGATGGGAAACCATTGCCGTCATGGGGCAGCACGGCACGCTGCAAAATGGTCAGGGTGGGGGTATCGATGTAGCGGTCACCACCCGTCAAAGCCAGTCTGAGCATGTCAATGGCCGAACTGCTGGCCCAATTCAAGAAGTTGCCACTGAAGGCATCGGTACATTTGCGACTGGTCTTCAATGGTTGCGATGGATCGGGTGTAGTTAGCGCAATGGCCGGGCCAATGCGGTCAAAGCGCTTGAAATCAGACGCGGTTTGTGGAGACACCGGTGTTTCAGTCGGTGATTTGTTGTAGGTGTAACAACTCTCAGCATCGTAATAGCCCAGGTATTCGCTGCTATTGGAATAGCTGCCATCTTGCGTTGCGCCACCCGTGGCGTTGGCGGGGTCAAGGTACTGGGCACCGACAGTAGGAAATTCAACCGACAAGGCCAGCGCCAGCAAGGGCTTGTCACCGCCGGTGGCGGCATAAAGCGGGTCGGCTGACAGCGGTATCACCGGAATATTCGGCGCTGTGGTGGCGCTCAAAGCCCAGTAAGACACCGTCACCGCCCAAGGAATAGCGACCAGCACAAGAGCATTGTTGCGCAACCAGCGCACGGCGGGTTTTTGGGTGAGTTGCTGCCAGGCCAGTGTGAGCTTCGACTGCTTTACTGCTGCCGTGTGTGTCATGGCGTGATCGTGGGTGTCCATGTCATTTCCCCTGGTTCAAGTGCGATAAATCATTTGCAGCACCGCCTGGATATCGGTTCTCGGGCCAAAGCCCATGGCGGTGACACGGTAGATGTAGGTCATTTTGGTCAGCGGAGCGGTTGGATCCCGCACCAGTTCGATCATGTAACGGGGTTCCTGCGCCGGTTGTATGCCAACGCCACCGGCGGCAAAACTGCGACCGGTAAATGCGCCAAACCTGACCGTTGGTGCGCTAGAGCTGACGTTGGTGAAGTCCACACTCAGCCAGGCTGGCTTGGGCGTGTTCGGAATGCACAGGCCAGCCGAGGTGCCCGAGGTACCACACCCGGATACAAAAGCTGTGGCATTCTTGCCGTCGAAAATCGCGCCCCGGAAGTTGGTCATGTCGAGTTCAGCGTCGAGTAGCGCAGCTTCAGCCGCTTGCCAGGCCACCTGAAGGTCGCGGTCGTTGCGAGCACCACGCTCGCTCATCAGTGCAATCTGCGCACCACCCACGCCCAGCAGTGACACCACCACCAGGATCAGCATGACCATGATGAGGGACGCGCCACGCTCAGTTGGTGTGGGCTGATGGTTAGGTAAGGGACAGGTGTTCATGGTAGGTAGCAACTCAAATGCCCTGATCGTTGCGCAGATGCACGGTGAATGAAACAACCTGGCGCAAGCGGCCATCGGCAGGGGTGGTGACCACGGTGCCCGGATCGCTCAATGACGACAAGGCAGAGCTCAGCGGGTAAAGAGTTTGCGAGACTTTGTCTTGGGCTGAATTCAAAGGGCCACGCAACACCAGGCCAATGCGAATGCTGCGCACCCGGCGCCAGTTGGCATTGGTGCCGACGGCATCGCCTGCCACCGCCAATTGGTCGGCCCGAAGGTATTTGTCAGGGACTGTATCCATGGTGGCTGCGGCCGATGCCGGGCTGGTTGGTGGTGCAGTCCCGGCGACAACGCCGTCGGTACCGTAGAGAACCTGGAAGTTTTCCACACCCTGAACGATGGGTTGGGCATCTGAAATGGTTCCGTCAGAACTGACCGTGCTGCACATCAGGGCAAGCTCGCCGGAACTCGCCGGGCTTTCTGCTATAGACTTTCAGATAAATGACTTCCATTTACATCAGAAAAATGTCTTAAAAATCAGTAGGTTACTTGCAAAAACTTGGAAACTATTTATCTGAAAGTGTATATGTGGAGAATGCTGGCCATGCGTTCACCTCGCGTGTCGGGCACATTGGTTGAAGAATTGCCCATGCAATCAATCATGGAGCGATCTGAAACGCCTGAGCCAGGAAAGGTTTCGGCTTCCTGGTAGCGCAGGATCAGGATGTCGCTGCCATAGCCCAGTGACCCAGATGCTCGCGCGGTAGATGAGTTCAATGGGTCGGTACTACTGCTCGTCGCATTGTTGAATCCGAAAACATTCGGTGCGATGTTGGCTGCAATCTCAGCAGCACTGGAGGGTTTGGCGGCATAGAAAAAGTCCTTGAAACCACTTTGCACCCCCAGTCTTTGGATCAGATCTGCCGCAAAGCGCCCGTTGTCACGCAGTTGCGAGGATGCATCCACGGTAGTAAAGCCTTGTCGGGTAACGATCAGGGCAGAGATGGCTGCCAGTGAAATCAGCAAGCTGATGACCAAGGCTACCAGCAACTCCACCATGGTCAGGCCAAACTGCGGCTGTTTTGCCGGCAAGCAGGATGTCGTCCCATCGCGCCGCCCACCATTGACAGAAAAAAAAGATGTTTTCATGCCGTGTTTCCCGCTGTGACAGGCATGACGATGGTCGGTATCGTGGCCTGTTCAAGGGCGCTGCTGCCCGACTGTGATTTGTTGGTGGAGCCCTTTGTCCAGCCGATTTTGACGACCAGCACACCCCCCGCGCCGTTGCAAATCCATCGTGGCAGGCCGTCTGAATCGAAAGGGGCGGAGTCAAAACAGATGCTGACGCGTGCCCCAGGAAGTTCGGCATCGACCCGTGCCAGCCACTCAGTCATTTGCGCATTGGCGATTTCGGTTGCGTCGGCGCATGCGGTGGTTGCAGCTATGGCAAGACAATTGGAACTTGTACCCGTGGCAGTACCCGCGCTCAAGGTCCGAACGTAAGGGTTGCTGCTGGCAAGAACACCAATGTTTTTGTTGCCCCGGATCATCTCGGCGGCTTCACGCGCCAGCACGGTAGCTGCCGACTGAAGCCGCGCTTCGCGGTTAGCCTGCAAAGTGGCCGCCTGCATGCCGACCATGCCTAGCAGCCCAAACGACAGCACAACAATCGACACCAACACTTCAACCAGTGAAAACCCGGCTACCTTTATTGCAGCCAACGGTGAACCTGGAATTCGACTGAATCTGGCTGAATCGGGTGTGGCAATTTGAGAATGTTTGATACCCAGCATGGTAAGCCTCTGATAATAAGTAAGATAAGCCTTTTCTAATAAGTTGGATACCTACATTTGTTGCGTAAATTGTTGATTTATAAGGAAAAAGTAAATTACTGGATATGTATCTAACTTGTTGTGACCCGCTTACCTGATTTTGCTTCGTAATTTGATGATTTGTAATGATTTGTAATGAAACATAAACACTGGATACGTAGCTAACTTGTTGTAACCCGATTAATGTGGGTTACAGAACGTATGGGCTTACCATTTTTTGAATACTGAAATTTGATGGTACGAAATAGTTGACCGGAAATAGAGATATCTCGAATCGCGCTAACTTGAAGATCAACATAGTTACCCTGCTTTGCGACGTAGCGAACTTCCGTAACGGTCGACTCGAAGTACTCTGCGAACTGCGGATCGGCAATGCCATGCTGCCAGTCGCTGTGCTGTAGATCGTATAGACTTTCAGATAAATAATTTCCTGAACATGATGAAAAGAGATTTACATTATGTTAATTGTTGTAATTTCATGAGAGCATACAAATGATAGCGTTAACCATTTCCAAAGATATACAAGAAAAGCTACGAGCAAGCATA
>CAIQOO010000209.1 GCA_903873485.1 uncultured beta proteobacterium
GCGACGTTGTTCTCGGCCATGGTCAGTGCGTTGCGGGCGGTGGCCTGAGCCGATTCAATGGCACGCTGGCTTGAGGCCATGGCAGTTTTGATCACCCCAATGGCCGATCCGGCACCGGCCGGCGCGTTCTTGGCCAGTCTGTCCATCGCATTGCTGAACGCTTTTTGGTTTTCGACGGCCTTGTCTTCGAGCACCTTGGTGTATTCAGAACCGGCTTCCACCAAAATGCCATACACATGGCGACTGTAAGAAACCGCTTTTTCAGCCATCGGAACCCACAGACCGGACTGCAAGGCCATGAGTTGCTGCACATCCCGGGCTGCCAGCAGGCTTTGGGTGTGCTCAAGCGACTCGGACATCAAGGCGCGGGCGGCCGCAACATTGAGTTCAATCAGCTTCTCGATGCCGACATAGGTCTTGTTGGAAAGACCGCTGAAAGTGTCGAGGTTGGCTTTGCTGGTAGCAGAAATATTGTCAACGGTGGTAAACATGACGGTGTCCTTCAAAAGTGGGTTAACGGCTAGATGGATGCTCCATGCAATTTTGTTGCGGTGCAGCATAGTCCAAATTATAGGGAAAACCCGCCCCTTGACAAGGGTTATTTTGTTGCAGTGCAACAAATAGCTAGAAATGCCATTCTAGTCAGGCATTTGGCCTCGCACACCCTGTGGGTCAAGTGGCCGGATGCCGGCCTGGACCGCCAGCGCCACCGCCTTGGAGCGGCTGGCAACACGCAGTTTTTTCAGGATTTCGCGCACATGGTATTTGACCGTTGGCTCCGAGATGAACAGGGCGCGGTGGATGTCTGAAGTGCCGGCATCGGCGATCAGCAGGCGCAACACCGCCATCTGGCGCACCGACAATAAGCTGAACGGCAGGCAATCGCCGGCTCGACGGCTGGCCTGCAAAGGTGTTGATCTTGGCCAAAAAACATCGCCGGCCAGCACGGTTTGCACTGCCAGCAGCAGGTCTTTGCCTGCGCCTGACTTGTTCAGGAAACCACTGGCACCGGCTTCGATCACGCGGCTGGCCGCCGGTGCGTCAAGCTGCCCGGTGACCATCAGCACCGGCAGTTCGGGGTGGCTATGGCGCAGCCGTTGCAGCGCATCCAGCCCGTTCATGTCGGGCATCAGGTAGTCCAGCAGCACCAGATCAATGTCACGGTGCTGCCGGATCAGCTCAAATGCAGCAGCACAGGTGTCGGCATGCAAACACTGCACATCGGCCAACTCCGGCGCGGCCTGCAACACCAGGCACATGCCCTGGGCCACCAGCAGATGGTCGTCAACAATCAGCAGCAACATCAGTTGATCCCGTCGCGGTAAAAAAGCGAAAGCAGTTCTTGCCCGCCAGCTTGGCCAAGTACATGGCGCTGTCGGCCTGGTGCAACAAATCTGTTGCATCCAGCTCGTCTGCCTGCGGATAAAAAGTGATGCCCAGACTGGCTGAAACATCCAGGCGCGCGTCGTCAATCCAGACCGGCAGCGCCACTGCCGCCAGCAGGCGCGTCATCATGGTGGTGCAACTGGTCCGGTTCAGATCGGGCAACACGGCAACAAACTCGTCGCCACCGATTCTGGCCAGTGTGTCGCCCTCGCGCAGGGTTTGCTTCATGCGGCTGGCCAGTGCGATCAGCAAGCGGTCACCCACGGCATGCCCAAGGCTGTCGTTGACCGCCTTGAAGCCATCCAGGTCCAGATACACCAGGGCGATGGATTGTTGGCGCCGCTGGGCCTGCGCCATCGCCTGCGTCATGCGGTCAGACAGCAAAATCCGGTTTGGCAAGCCCGTCAACACGTCAAAATGGGCCATCTTTTCGAGCTGTGTTTCGTATTCCTTGCGCACCGAGATGTCGGAAAACAGCAGCACCATGTGTTGTGCCTGGCCCGCCTCGTCATGCACCATGCTGATGGTTTGCAGGCTGGCAAACACCTCGCCGTCCTTGCGCCGGTTCCACAGTTCACCGGACCAGAAGCCCTGCTCGCGCAGTTCGCGCGCCATTGCCTCAAACACCTCGGAGCCATGCAAACCGGCACAAAACCGGTCACGCGGGTGTTGCCCAAGCACCTCGTCGCGGCTGTAGCCGGTGATCTGGGTCACGGCAGCGTTGAGATCGATGATCAGGCCGTCGAGCGCCAGGATCAGGATGCCCTCGCGCGCATGGCTGAACACGGCAGCAGCCAGGCGCTGCCTTGCTTCGGCCTGCAAGCGCGCGCCGATGTCGCGCGCGACGACGTGAATCGCCGGCGCACCCTTGAACAGCATCAAGGTGCTTTGCGCCTCAACCGTCACCACACTGCCGTCCTGGCAGCGCAGGCGATGTTGCTGCAGCGCGGTTGATGCACCCGGCTCAGTCAGCGCCCGCACCCGCGCCTGTACCGCTGCCCGGTCATCGGGGTGCACCAGATCAAGCACAAGGCACCCAAGCAGGTCTTGTGCCGAACTGGTCCGCAGCAAACTGATGGCGGCAGCGTTCACATAAATCAGGCGGCCACGCCGAAACACCCCGACCGGATCGGGCGAGTGCTCGACGATGGTGCGGTAGCGGTCTTCGCTCTCTTGCAATTGCGCCGTGGCTTGGTGTTTTTCCAGGGCAATGCACGCCAGGTGCGCGCAGTGCTCGACCAGTGCGATCTCGGTGGCATCGGGCTGATGCACCTGTCGGCAGTAAATCGGAAAAGTGCCCAGTACCCGGCCAGTGGCACCGCGAATCGGCTGCGACCAGCAAGCCGCCAGACCGGCCCGCGCGGCCAGCCCGGCAAAATCCTGCCAGTCAGCATGGCTGGCAATATCGGGCACCACCACCCGCTGGCCCAAATAGGCCGCCGTGCCGCAAGAACCCACGCCCGGCCCAATCTCCAGCCCGAGCAAGGCGGCGGTATAAAACTCAGGCAGGCTTGGCGCCAGACTGCGGGCAAACCGCCGTCCGTCTTGATCAAGCAGCAAAATGCTGCACAGCAAACCGGATTCCATCTGCTCTAAGCCCTGCAGCAGCGCCTGCAGCACCTGCTCGCAGGGGGCATCGGAAGACAGCAGTTCCAGCACTGCGCTGCGCAACTGTTCCTGCTGCTGCGCCTGTTTTTGCGCGTGGATGTCACAGTTGGTGCCGACCAGCCGCAGCGCCTTGCTCGCTGCATCACGCGCCACCACCATGCCCCGACCGAGCATCCAGCGCCAGCGGCCATCTTTGCAGCGGGCACGAAACTCGACCCGCAGCGCGCTGGTTTGGCCATTAAGATGCGCCTGCAAAATCTGCGAGACCTGCGGCATGTCGTCGGGATGCACCCGGCTCGACCACTCCGAGGCATGGTTGCCAATTTCGTCATCGGCATAACCCAGCATTTGCTTGTAGCGGGTCGAAAACACCGCGTAACCGGTGTCGAGATGCCAGTCCCACACCCCTTCGCCGGAGCCTTCAAGGGCAAATTTCCAGCGCTCCTGGCTGTCCTGGGCGGCACAGGCTGCATTGGCGCGGCCCAGCGGGGAGCCAGATGGCGGTGCCTGATCACAGGCATCGGCCACGCTGTCGGGTGGTGATGTTTGCAGCCCGGCCACGGCGTGCATCAGTACCCGGTTTTGTTGCTCCAGCGCCACTTGATAAACGCCAAGTTCACCCACCAGTTGCTGCAACTGCGCGTGTGACAAATCGTTTGGCGCAGCAGGCACTTGCGGCCTTTGATGGTGCCGGTCAGCCAAGCTGCCAAGGCACACATCATGCGTCGGAGCATAAAGAGAACTCATCCTGATGTATCGGTTGAAAATTTGGGAAAGTGCCGGGCATTGAAAAAAAGCAGCATTGCTCCGGTTTGCTGATCCATGCACAAAAAAAGGCTGGCCGTCTTGTTGTTTTACCAAGCTTTTGGCCTGCGTGCATTTTTTGGTCAAGGCCTGCAAAAGTCAACTAGCCGACCGGATAGTTATGCCTCTGCACCATTCAGGGTTTTTGGCACTTGGCTGCCGGGGTTGGGCAGCGGGTTTGGCGCCGGGTGCAGCGGCGGCTGGCGCCTCAGCGCCACAAAATCAATGCGGTGCCCGCCACTGTCAGGATCGACCCGACCCACGCCCCCGCTGCCGGCGCGCGCCGGAGCTGAAACCAAAGCAGCGGCAGCACCAGAATCGGCGACACCGATGACAGGATGGCAACCATGCCGACATCGCCTTTTTCCAGCGCCAGCAGCACCAGCGTCATGCCAATGCCCATGGCAACAAAGCCGTTCAGCCCGGTTTGCAGCAGCACCCGCAAGGTGGGCGGGTGTTGCGCGCGCACCGCAGCAACGCCCGCGCCCAGCAACAGCAGGTGCGCGCAGGAGGCAACGGTGACCCGCACCGCAGAGGCCATCACCGGGTCCACCTGCAGCGCCATCACCGGCTTGGCAATCAGCGAACCCACCGCCTGGCACAGCGCCGCCAGCAGCGCCAGCAGCACACCGGTGCCAACATGGCCCCGGTCGGCCTCCCAGGCGTGGGTTTCGTCCTTGTGGCGACCCAGCACAATGGCGGTCATCACGCCGGCCGAGGTCAGCACCGCGCCGGCCAAGGCTTGCCGGCTCATGCGCTCGCCCAGCAGGGCAAAACCCAGCGCCGCACTGAATGCCGCGTGGGTGGCAAACAACACACCGGCGCGACGCGGCCCGAGCCGGTTCATCGCCGCAAACAGCGCGGTGTCGCCGACAAAAATGCCAATCAGGCCGCTTGCCGCCATCACCCCCCAGTAGCTCAACTCAAAACCGCGCCACGAGCCGGTCACCGCCACCACCGACCACAGCATGGCCGCCACCATCAGCATGCGCCAGCGGGTAAAGGCAAACGCCCCCAAGTGGCGCGCGGGCATCACCGACATCACGCTGCCCAGCGCCCAGCAGGCCGCCGGACCGAGTGCCAGCAGGTCATAGGCGGCCATCATCGTCTTTGCATTGATCCTGCGCTGCAAGGCGGTCGGCGCGGGCTGGGGCTGTTGCCGGGCCGATGTCAGCCAGCCCGGCGGATGGAACATGGCCTGCCAAAACACCCCGGCGGCGCATCACAGCGCCGGCTGCGCCAGCAGAGTGTTGGCTGGCAGTTGGTCAATTTCAGCCAGCAGCCGGGCCAGCGCCCGGCCAGCGGCATCGACCAAGGCACGGCCCTTGTCAAGGCTGGCGGCCGCTGCATTGCCGACGGCGCCAGCGGGGTTGTAGTCCTGCATTTGCCAGCCGAGCTTGGCGCTTTTGCCATTGCCCACTATCTCGAACTGCCGGGCGCGCGCTTGTGCTGCCGAGACAAAGTTCTGCGCCCGGGCCATCTCGACGCAGGCCGGGTCTAGCGCCAACATCATCGAGGTTTCCATGTCGCCGGCGTGAATGCCAAAGCGCTGCTCATCGGCACTGAAGCGGGCATTGACATCGCCGCCCTGGGCATCAAGCAGCGGCAGGTTGAACCAGCTCACGCTGTACACCAGCATGTCAAGCCGGGCGCGCAGATCGCGCGCCACCAGGTCCATCACGCTGACATTGCCGCCGTGGGCATTGAACAGCACCAGCTTGCGAATGCCTGCTGCTGCCACCGATTCGGCAATGTCGCCCCACAGCCGCAGGATGGTCTCGTTTTTCAGCGTCAGGGTGCCGGGAAAACGCGCATGTTCCGTGCTCAGGCCGATCGCCTGGGTCGGCAACACCAGCAGCTTGAAGGCCACCGGCAAGCGCGGCAAGGCAGCGGCCAGCACGCCATTGACCAGCACCGTATCGACGCTCAGCGGCAAATGCGGGCCATGCTGCTCAATCGCCGCCACCGGCAGCACGGCGATGGTGCGGGCGGCATCGCCACTGCGGCCCAGTTGCGCAAAATCGGCGCTGCTCCAGTCAGCCCAGAAGCGTGATGTGGTGGTCATGTCGGCACTATTCTCGCCAGTACGGCTCGGCCACCAGCGCGGTTGAACGCGAGCCGATGTATTTGCAGCAGGTCTTCATTTTCGGCAGCGCTGGATTGATGGAATTGCATGGCGAACGAGGTGTTTTAGTTACTGACAAGTCAAGTCTTTGCAGTTTCCGAGAAGGATTCAAGAAAGTGGTGATTGACGCGGAAATTTATGCATTTTAAGCCTCTAGCCCTTATGGGGCAAGCGCAAGTAGCTATCTAATTTGTAGTAAATTGAGCTAGTTTAACAGCCCCGCAGTGGTGCGACTGGCGGGGCTTTATCGTACTGCGGGCCTGTTTTCCGGCAACTGGCCTGGCTCCGGCAAAACGCTACCGGCCGGCACCGGCTGCAAGCCCGCCCGCTGGCGGCAAACGCTTGAGCAAGGCAGACAAAAGGGCCTGGACATAGTGGCCATCGGCGTCCTGATGCAGCAATACCGGGGGTGCAGCAGCCCAGGTAAAACCCGGCTGATGCGTTTGAAGCTCCTGCTCGGTGTTGCCACTGAGCACAAAGCCACTGACCGGCACCGAGAATTTCCAGTTGGGCACGACGTTTTCCAGCAAATGGAACTTGTCTGTGGGCCATTGGTGGCGCAAGCCTTTTGGCTCGACAAAGGCTAAAGCCTGGTGATTGCCGCGTTTCAGCCAGAGCAAAAAGTCTGGGTAAAAACCCTCTGCGGCGAACAATCCGACCCCCACACCGGCCAGATTGCGCAGCAACACCACCTCGACCCCGGCCCACTGGGCTTGGGCGTGCAGGCGCTCCCAGACGCGGCGCAGGTCCCACACCAGACGGGCTTCGCTGTTTTCCAGCGCCGGCGGCGATATGCGCAAGCTCACCGGCTGTTCGTCGAGCAAGCTCAGTTGTGCCCCGGTCGCCACGCTGGCGGCGGGGGCTGCCAGCAGCAGCGGGCCGTACAGGTGCTGCGGAATATGCAGCCTGGGCAAGGGCAAGCCCAGTTCATCGGAGTCGGTGCCGTCGGCCAGCGCGGCCAGCACATGCGCCAGCGTGTCATTGAGGTCAATTTCACCCACTTCCTCGCGCAGCAAACCCACAATGCGCTCCCAGCCCCGGGGTTTGAGCTGCGCGCCTTTCAGGCTCTTTTGCAGTGCGTCCAGTGCGGCTTGCATCACTGGCTCGATCAGCATGGCTTCAATCCGATAGCCCATGCCGAACGATCCGTCAGGCAAGGTTTGGACGGGGAAGTTGGCATGCGCTGCCGAGATCAGCTCCGATTGCGGTTGCGCCGTCAAAAAGGCCAGCCTGGCCCGGCGCAGACACCGGCCCAGCGCCGCCTCCCACTGCGCCAGCACCTCATGGCGCAAACGCAGCCGCAGTGACACTGACAGCGGCAACACAACGGCTGGCACGCTCACCCTGACCGCTTGCAGCCAAAGTTGTGCGCTTTTGGGGGTCACCCACACTTGCTGCAAATTTTGCTGCCGCCTGCAGCGCATGGCGTGCTGAAAAAGCGATTCGGCGGTCAATTCCCGAGCCAACAGTTCAGTGGCCCCATGGCTTTGCAGCGCAGCCTCCAAAGCCTGCGCGGCACCGACACCGTCTTGCAGCAACAAATGGCTGGACAAATCGAGTTGCACCCCGCCATGTTCACTGGCCACAAAATTCACGATGCAATTGTCAAAAGCCGCCAGGCGCGCGTCGTCGTGCCGGGGCACATGCAGGCCCAGGGTGGCCAAATCCGCGTTCATCGTCACCGGCAACACCGCCGTTTGCGCCGGCAGGCCCTCGCGCCCGAGCGACTCCAGCCAGGTCTGGATGTATTCGGCCTTCACGCCAAACACATACAGTGTTTCGCCCAGCGCAATATCTTTGGGGTGCGGCCCCAGCGCAGGCATAAAGTCGGCACGTTTGAGCTGCCCGCCAACACCGGCCAGGCGTACACCGCGCCCAAACAACTGAATCACCTGGGTGCCCGCGTTGCGCCCGATCTGCATCAGCCCCAGCGTGCTGACCCGAAAGCTCGACCAGCCTTCAATGAATTTGCGCGAGCCAATCAAAAACTTCAACTCCGGGCTTTGGTCTAGCCGGGCGAACAGCGACCCGGTCACCGCATCAGCATCTTCCACCAGCAGGCCCGCTGCCTTCAAGGCGGCCGCCAGCTTGGGCGCATCGCCGACATAGGCGGTGCCAAACCAATGGTCTTTGGGGGCACCGGGCAGGCGCAAACCCAGTTCGTCTTTGGACAGCGTGCGCACTGCCAGACGGCCCTGCCCGCCGAACAAATCGGTGCATATCTGCAGGTGCAGCGTCGCCACACCCAGGCCGCGTTCAGCGCACAAGTCAAGCTGCGCGGCAAACAGCGCTTGCTGAATCGGGTGGGCGGGATCGAGCACCTGCGCCAGCAAGTCGTGGGCAAACGGCAGATCGTGCGCAAACCGGGCCAAAAATACCAGCACCTGCACCACGTCCCGGCTTTTGCCGGTGACGCTTTGGCCGACAAACACCGCCAATGGCGGACTCAAGCGGTAGCTTTGTGCACGCGCTGCATCGGCGCCGTGGTAACGCACCTGGCGCCAAAAGGCCATCAGCGCTGCTGTCAACACCACCTCTTGCGCGTGCGCATCGCGGGTGACCAGGCTCTTGGGGCTTTTGCCAAAACCATCCTCATGAAAACGGCGGTAGCCGTAGTCAAACACCGTGCAGCGGGCGTAGTCGTTGAAAAAACCGGCATCGCCATCGGCAATTTGGGCAAAGGTGGCCGAGTATTCAAACTCGAAACCGGCACCGCCTTCGACCGGGTGCTGGCTGTGGCTGCCCGCCAGGGCCTGGCGGCGCTCCCGAAATGCCGACTCGTCACCCGAATTGCTCTTGCCGCCCTTGTGCCCCTCATCCACCAGCAACAGATTGGGGCCGGGATACTGGTCGGTGCTGACCGACACGCCCGCCTTCACCCGCACCCGCTGGCCGTCTTTGTCTTCGGGCAGATACAGCTTGGTCAGCTCGGTCACCTCCAAAGACCGCTCCAGCGTCATCTCGTCAATGCCGCTCAAGGCCAACTCGGCACGGTGCTGGGCTGACAGCGTCTCGTTGGGCGTAAGCAACAGCACCCGCTGCGGCGCAGTGCCCAAAATGCCCTTGGCATGGCGCAAAAACTGAAAGGTATTCAAGTGCAGCATGAGTGTTTTGCCGCTGCCGGTAGCCATCCACAAGGCCAGGCGGTTCAAGTCTGGCGCAATCACTTCGGGCAAAAAAGGCAAGTCCTGCTCGCGCAGGGTGTTAAGTTCACGCACCATATCGGCCCGCCCGCCGGGTGCCGCCAAACGGTACAGGTAATGCTCGACAAACAGCGCGGCCAGCCACTGAAAATGCGTCAGGGCAAAGCGCTCGCCGGTGGCCGCCTCCCGCGCGCTGGCAATAACGGCCCAGTCGGCCATGAAGGCACGCTCGTGCTGTGCCAGCAGGTCTGGCGCCACATTTAGCCCCTGGCGCGAAAGCACCGCACCCAGGCGCGCCGAGGCACCCGGCGCGCCGGTGTCGGGCGCGTCCCGTGCGCGCTCCAGCAACTCGTTGTAACGGCCACCCAACTCGTTGGCCAGCCAGCGCACCAGCAGCAGGCTGCGGTCAAAGCGCTGGCCGCGAACGCTGGGCGATTTGGCGGCTTTGATCGCTTTGGTCGCTTTGGTCACTGTGGCAGGCTTAGCCATGGCTCGCGCCCCGCGCCCGCTCCATCATGCGCTGCGCCAGCACACTGTCGAGGCTGGTGGCATGCACACCGGCAGGCCAGAACGCCGAGCGGTTGTGAAAGACAGTGCCAAAGTCGCTTAAGCCCAGCCCCCACATTGCTTGCACCTGGGCCAGCAGCCACGCGTATTCGGCCTGGGCCAGCTCAGCCGGGCGCTCGTCGTCAACCGTGCGCAACCACAGCAACACGGGTTTGGCTGGCAAGCGCGTGCTGGTGCCGCTGCCACTGCGGTTGGCATCGCGGGCCAGCTCGGCGGCCATCACCGCCAGCATCAACTGGTGGCGCTGGCCTTGTGCGTCTTGCAGTTCTATCTGGCGCCGGGGCACCAGGCCCAGCAGCAGGCGGGCAGTCTCCAGCATGTCCACCGCCACCACCCGGCAGCCGGTGGGTTCGTGCAAGGTGAGCTGGTAGTCAAACGGGTGGGTGAGCTGGCTGGTGGACAGGCGCACCGCATGGGCGTTGTCAGCAGTGCTGCCGTCGCCGCTCAGGCTGTCGATCAGCCAGTAGCGCAACAGGTGTTCGCCAGCATCATGAGCTACTAAATTCATAGCTGTCTGCGCTTGTTCTGTAAGGGCTAGAGGCCTATTTTGCTCCAAATCCAGGGCATTGAGGCTGTCTTCATAGCGCTCCAGACGCAGCACCCGCACCAAGGGCAGGGTGCGGCGGCTCCAGTGGTCAGCAGCGGCTTCAAGCAGGGCACCGGCTTTGTCCACCTTGTCGGCGGCGCTGTGTTGTACCGTGTCTTTGGGCAGGCCGTCTTTCCACTCGGGCGCAGTCATCACCTTGGCAATGCGCGGCAGCGTGACGGTGTCAAAGTATTCCCCCTGTTCCACCAGCAAGAACTTGCGCGCGCCGCCGTCTTCGCGGTTGAGGGCAATCGTTGCATGACCCGTACTCGCAGTACCTGCGAAAAAGTCAAGTACCACTTCGGTCTCGGATACACCCGCAACTCGTTGTACTTGTTGCATTAAACGAACCGGCTTGATAGTGTTAAAAAACGCACCGTCGCGCTCGCCCGGCATCAGGTCAAGCACCGTTTGCTTGGCTTCTTGGGTGTGTCCAACATCTTTGAAAGTCCAGAGCGTTTGTGGGGTACGCCCATTCTTCACTTCCGATAAAAACCGCTTGAGACGCGGTGTTCCGTCACCATTGGGTCCCCACCAAATGCGATTGTCGCCATCTAATTCTGCAAATTTTGACCTTGATACTCGCCAGTAGGTACCCGGAGGGGGGCCGCTGATGACCCGGCCACTTGGCGATATCACAGCATACGTTCCTTCACTATAAAAGTTGCGGGCGGAAATATCGCTGGATGACCACTCACCGCGTGGGTCATCATCAGGATTTTGAAATCTGGCATCCATTTCATCCGTGCGCGGAAGAACACCTAATTTGCACTCGCCTATGGATTTGGCATACGCAAAAATATAGTCATGATCTTCACTAAAAAACTGAGCGGTATTTTTTGGCGCAAACACCTTTTGCCAAATAATTTGAGCAAGAAAATTATCTTCACCCACCACTTGATCCAGCAACATTTTTAGTCTTGCCTGCTCATGATCGGCGATGCTTATATAAAAACCGCCTGAACGCGCCAGCAATTCTTTGGCTACGCGCAATCTCGACTCCAAAAGGCTTAGCCACGAGCCATGGGCAAACGTATCCTTGTACAAAAATCCATCATTTCCAGTGTTATAGGGCGGGTCAATATAGATGCACTTCACCCGCTCGCGGTAGGCAGGCTCCAGCGTGCGCAGGGCGGCGTAGTTGTCGGCGTGCACCAGTTCACCGCCCAGAGCGGCTTCGATGTCGTCAAAGCAGGCCAGCAC
>CAIQOO010000210.1 GCA_903873485.1 uncultured beta proteobacterium
ACCGTGATCGAAGACAACGAGATCATTTACTGCGCAGTGGGCATTGGCTCCGACTTGTCGCCATTCCAACCCGACAGCAAGATCTGGGTGCGCCGTAACCGGTTTGCCTACAACGGCATCGCGCTGCAATTTACCAGTGAACTCGGTGGCAATGTGGTCACCGACAACATCTTTGAGGGCAACCTGACCAATGTGGTGCAGTCCGGGCGCGGCAAAGCCGGCTTGAACGAGTGGGCGGGTAATTATTGGGACGACTACACCGGGTTTGATCGCAACCACGACGGCCTGGGCGACACACCCTATGAGTTGTACGCCTACGCGGACCAGATCTGGATCGAAATGCCCACGGCCCGCTTTTTCAAGACCGCACCGGTGATGGAACTGCTGGATTTTCTGGAGCGCCTGGCCCCGTTCTCCTCGCCTGAACTCACGCTCAAAGACGCCCGGCCGCGCTTTGTCAAACCCAAAGGAGTGCACGGATGACCGACCCCAGCGCTGAGGACAAACCGAACCCAGTGGCCAAAAAGCGCCTGACACGGCAAGACCGCCGTCGCCTGCTGCGCACTGCGTTATTGGCTGGCGGCGTCTTGGGTGCCGCCTTGTCTGGCTATTTACCACTGGCTTATGCCCAGAAAAAGCGCTTGCGCCCACCTGGCTCGCTTGATGAGAAAGACCTGCTGGGTTCGTGCATCAAGTGTGGGCAATGTGTGCAGGTTTGCCCGGTGCAGGCCATCAAGCTGGCCGATCTGGTGGACGGGTTTGGTGTCGGTGTGCCCTACATCGACGCACGTCAGCAGGCCTGTGACTTCTCGTGTGATGCGGTGCAGTGCATTTTGGCCTGCCCCACGGGCTCGCTGGCCTATGAGAAACCCGGTTTTTTGCCGGTTCGCCCAGGCGCCAAGCTGGCAGCCAAACCAACCCTGAAAGCCAAAGAAAAGGACCCGGAACCCACACTCAACCTGAAAGAGCGCATGGGCGTGGCCCGGCTCAGCCGCCCAGAGGCTTGCCTGGCCACACAAGGCAAAGGTTTCAAGGGTCAAACCCGTGGCGCAGATTTCAAGGGCCGGCTTCGCTACATGGATGTCGACCGCTGGAAGCCCATTTTGGTGTCCCAGCACCCCTACGATGTCAAGGAATGCAACCTGTGCGTGAGCGAATGCCCGGTAGGTGGTGCCATCAGCATGGAAACCTTGACGACAACCGATGGCAAGACGCGTCGCCAGCCAGTGGTGCATGAACCCTGCGTTGGCTGCGGTGTCTGCGAGATGGTCTGCCCCACCGAACAACCCTGCATCGTGATCGAAGCCCGGGAGGTCTGGAAAGCATGAACAACGTTCACTGGCAGCGGTTTTTCGAGCAGATTGCGATCATGTTCGGCCGCGAGCCCAAGCGCCCCACCGTCATCACCGAACGCGCCCAACAGGTCCATGAACTCAAGCGCATGGCCAACAAGGTGGAAGTGCGCGCGGCCATCATGAAGGCCCATGAGGTGCCCCACAAAAACACTTGGCGCAATCGGCGTTGGGCGGTTTTGCTGGTGGTGAATCTGTTTTTTGCGGTGTCGTTTGGGTTTGACATTCAGATTCTTGAAGGCGCGCTCACCGCCTCACGTTTTGTCGGTTTCCACCTGATTGACCTCAACTCCGCACTGCAGGTCATGCTGGCGCACAAACACATCATCGTGAACCTAGTGATTGGCACCTCCACCGTGATGGCGATCTGGATGCTGCTGGGTGGGCGCACCTTTTGCTCCTGGGTTTGCCCCTACCACCTGGTGGCTGAATGGGCCGAGAAGCTGCACCTGTGGATGGCCAAGAAAAAACTCGTGTCAGACCAGGCCATGAGCCGGGGACTGCGCACTTATTTCTGGGCTGTGTTTGCACTGGCCGCGCTGGGCACAGGCTTTACGGTTTTTGAATCCATTTCACCCACCGGCATCTTGTCGCGGGCGCTGATCTACGGCCCTGGCCTGGCCATGTTGTGGGTCTTGGCACTGCTGTTGTTTGAGGTGACGTTTTCGCGCCGAGCCTGGTGCCGTTATGCCTGCCCGATTGGCTTGACTTATGGCGTGGTCGGCATTGTGTCGCCGGTGCGCATCAAGTACAAGCTGGATGGCTGCTTTCATGAGGGCGACTGCAAAAAAGTGTGCCTGGTGCCCCATGTGCTCGAAACCGTGATCAAAGGCCGCGCGGTGGACACCGAGGTGTCGCTGGGCCCAGACTGCACCCGTTGCGGCCTGTGTGTGGACACCTGCCCGACCGGCTCCCTCACATTCGACATCAAGGGACTGTCCAAACTCATGTAGTCCAAACACCCCGTTCGGGGTGATGGATGACCCTTCAACAGGAAATTTCAGTGATCCGCTTCCAAAACGTCAGCAAATCATTTAGGCGCGCGCGCATTCTCGATGGCATCGATCTGGGTGTGAAGTTGGGCGAGCGTGTGGCCCTGATTGGCTCCAATGGGGCCGGCAAAACCACCCTGATCCGTTGCCTGCTGGGTGAATACACCCACGACGGTGAGGTGCTGATTCAAGGCCACAACCCCCGGCTGCAGCGCACCGAGGTACTGGGCTTGATTGGTTTTGTGCCGCAACTGCCACCACCCTTGAAAATGCCAGTGGGGCAACTGATTCAGTTTTCAGCTGCGCTGTGCAATACGGCGCCCCAGCGTATGTTTGACATTGCTGCCCGCCTGGGTCTGGAAATGAACGGCATTTTGTCGCGCCCGTTCAACAAGCTCTCGGGTGGCATGAAACAAAAGCTGCTGATAGCCATCGCCCTGGGCCGTGATGCCAAGGTGCTGGTGATGGACGAACCCGCCGCCAACCTCGACCCGCAAGCACGCAAGATGTTTTTTGAGCTGCTTGAAGAGCGCTCCGAGAACGCCACCATGCTGATCTCCAGCCATCGCATCAACGAGGTGTCGTCCCTGGTGAACCGTGTGGTTGAGCTGGACATGGGCAAAGTGGTGCTGGACGAGAGCATTGCAGACAATGTGTCACTGACAGGCATGCTGGCCGGCCGTGTGGTGGCGCGCCAGGCCGAGTCGGCGCTGGCCAAAGCACTTGAGCAATGGAACTTTCGGGCGCTGGACGCCGCAGGCACCGAATGGGAAGGTCATGTCGCCGGGCCAGACCGGCTGCGCTTTCTGGGCATGGTGTCGCGCTACGTGGCGGTGGTCAGCCATGTCTCTTTGACCGAGATCAACCCATGAGGCGACGCACCCTGCTGGCCCACGGTCTGGCCTGGACCCCCTTCTCAGCCCCGTTCACCGCACTGATCGCCGGCTGTGGCGATGAGGGCACCTGGCCCGAAGGCATGTTGCCCTTCAAATGGGACCGCGACGTGTGTTTGCGCTGCGGCATGGCGATCTCGGACCGGCGTTTTCCGGCCCAGATACGTGGTGGCCCAAAAAATATTGCCTTCAAATTTGACGACATTGGTTGCGCCTCCACCTGGTACGACGAAAAACTCAAGGAGCATCCCTGGATGACCGACGCAGCCACCCGCTTCTGGGTCGCCGAGTTTGGCAGCAAGGGCGACAAATGGCTCGATGCCCGCAACGCCTATTACCTTGGTGGCAAAACCTCACCCATGGGCTACAACTACGCCGCCCTGCCTGCGCCGCAGCCAGGCACACTCAAATTTGATGCCATGAGTAAAGTCACCGCCAGCATGTGGCCGGCCAATTGCCTGCCCGGATCCACCGTTGACCGCCCCATTTTCAGTGCCGCCAGTGCACCCAAATAACCTGCCGATTCCCCCATGAAACAACTCTGGCTCACGGCCAAACTCGACATAGTTGAATCCTTGCGTGCGCGCTGGTTCCTGATCTACACCCTGGTTTTCGGCGGCATTGTGGCTCTGCTGTTTTTGTTTGGATTGACCGAGTCGCGCGTGCTGGGCTTTATTGGCTTGTCGCGCTTGCTGGTCACCTACATCCAGCTCACCATGGCCATCCTGCCGATCTTTGTACTGATCACCACCGTGCGCTCGGTGGCGGGTGACCGGGAGGCTGGTGTGTACGAGTACCTGTTGTCCTTGCCGGTGTCGCTGGCGGCCTGGTTCTGGGGCAAGATTGTGGGGCGCTACATCGTCATCTTCTTGCCGGTGTTTGGTGCCATGGTGATGGCGGTGCTGATTGCCATGGTTAAAGGCATTGAAGTGCCTTGGAGCATCTTCAGCTACTACACGGCCTTGCTGGCGGTGATGGCGGTCTGCTTTTTGGGCATTGGCATGTTGATCTCGTCCCTGGCGCGCAGCACCGACATGGCGCAAGGGGCGGCTTTTTTGGTCTGGCTGACGTTTTTGCTGTTTCTGGACTTGATCTTGCTGGGCGTGATGATTCAAGGAAAAATTTCGCCCGAGTTGGCCGTCACGCTGGCACTGGCCAACCCGCTGCAGGTGTTTCGCACCGCCGCACTGGCCATGTTTGACCCACAACTCATCGTGCTGGGCCCCTCGGCCTATGTGATCCTGGATTTGTTTGGCGCCTTCGGCTACAAAATTTTCGCTCTGGCCTACCCGGCTGCGCTGGGCTTGCTGGCAGCTTTTACCGGGTTTGTGCTGTTTCGCCGGGGTGACTTGCCTTGAGGCGGCAACTTGGCTTGGCGTGTACGCTGATGCTGGCCAGCATCAATGGCTGGGCACAGTCTGGCACATCAGCCAATACTATCAATTCAGTAGCTGCTAGCGCAGACAGTACAAGCGCTAGAGCCCTTTTTTCCTTTAATTTTTACGATCTGGACAACCAGGCTATCAAACTCGATGCCTACCAGGGCAACCCGCTGATCGTGAACTTCTGGGCGCGCTGGTGTCCACCCTGCCGGGTGGAGATCCCCGAGCTGGTGGCTTTGCAGGCGCGCAACACCGGGGTGGACATCATTGGCATCAACATCGAAACCGACCCAGCGCCGGTGCGTGACTTTGCCCGTGCTTACGATGTCAATTACCCGGTTTTTTTGACCCGCGCCGCTGGCATCGACCTGATGCGTGCGCTGGGCAACAGCAAAGCCGGCCTGCCGTTTACCGTGGTGTTGAACAAGCACGGCAGCATCGTCACCAGCCGCCTGGGTGCTATCACCAAACAACAGCTTGACGCAGCCGTCGCGTTGGCACTACGCTGATCGCCATGCCAAAACCACCTGACATTGACCAAAGTTTCGGCAACGCGTCCGTCAGCAGCGAGGAGCGCCGAGCCCGCATTCGCAAGGTGTTTGATGCCGTGGCACCGCGCTACGACCTGATGAACGACCTGATGAGTTTGGGCATTCACCGGCTCTGGAAACGGAAACTGGCCCGGCGCGTTACCGGCGTTCAAGGGCAAGTGGTGGACCTGGCCGGTGGCACGGGTGATGTGGCGTGCCTGCTGCTGGCACCCGGTCGGCAAGTGGTGGTGTGTGACCCCAGCCTGGCCATGATGCAGGCGGGCCAACAACGCCCGGGCAGTGAACAACTGCAGTGGCTGGCCGGTGAAGCCGAGCTCCTGCCGCTGGAAGACGGCAGTGTCGATTTACTCACCATCTCGTTTGGCTTGCGTAATACCACCCACTTGGCCGACGCGCTGCGCGAGATCAAACGTGTGCTCAAGCCCGGTGGCCGTTTTGTCTGCCTGGAGTTTTCACGGCCTGCTGCCTGGCTGGCACCGTTTTACGACCTGTATTCGTTTTGGGTCATTCCCCGGCTGGGGGCTGCTGTGGCGGGTGAGCCACAGGCTTACCAATACCTGGTGGAGTCGATCCGGCGTTTTCCCGACCAAGATGGGTTTGCCCAGTTGATGACGCAGGCTGGACTGGCCGATGTGCGCTGGGAAAACGTGTCGTTTGGCATTGCTTGCCTGCATTTTGGTAGCCGTCCCCATGACACCTGACGTACCAGCCGAGTCGTGTCAGACCACCACGTGCCTGCCCATGGCGCGCGTCTGGTGGACGGCCATCCGCTCCAGAACCCTGAGTCTGGCGATTTCTCCGGTGCTGGTGGGTACGGCACTGGCCTGGAGCGATGGCATTGCACTTCACTGGCCGGCCCTGTTGGCCGCCATGGCCTGCGCCCTGCTGATTCAGATTGGCACCAACCTGCACAACGACGTGGTTGACTTCGAGCGTGGCAACGACCGGCCCGACCGAATTGGTCCGCTGCGCGTCACCGCGGCCGGCTGGGTTAGCCCACGCACCATGCACCGTGCAACCGCCTCGACCTTTGGCTTGGCGGCCTTGTTGGGGCTGTACCTGGTCACGCTGGGTGGCTGGGTGATTTTGCTGGCGGGCGTGGCATCGCTGTTGGCGGGCTGGGCGTATTCGGGCGGCTCGCGGCCGGTGTCGCACACGCCGCTGGGCGAGGCTTTTGTGTTGGTTTTTTTTGGCTGGGTCGCGGTACTGGGCAGCTTCTGGCTGCAAAGCGGCCAAATGTCTCTGGATGCCTGGTTGTGCGGCACGGTGCTTGGCCTGCCCGCCGCCGCCGTGCTGTTGGTCAACAACTACCGCGACCTCAAAGACGACTTGCGCAGCGGTCGCCAGACTCTGGTGGCGCTGGCTGGACGTCCCCGTGCCCGCGTACTCTATGCCACCATGATGCTGACGCCATTTGCCGTGGTGCTGGTACTGGCCGGGCGGGGTCATCTGGGCACGCTGCTGGCACTGCTGGTGCTGCCCTACGGCATCCAGCTCACACGGCGCATGCGCCACAACACCAGCGAGCCGTCAATGAATGTGCTGCTGGCGGCCACAGCGCGCACCAGCCTGTTTCTGGGTCTGTTGTTGTCCATTGGCTTGCTGCTATGACCTTGCCCACCGCGAGTCAGGCATTGCCCATGGCGCTGGCCTTCATCATGCTGTACCTGGGTTTGACCTTGCACGCCGAGGATTTTCAAAGGGTCGTGCAACGCCCCCGCGCCTTGGCGGCCGGGCTGCTGGGCCAGTTGCTGATGGTGCCGGCACTGGGCTGGTTGGTGGTGTCAGTGATGCCGCTGGACCCGGTGATGGCGGTGGGTCTGATGGTGCTTGCCGCCTGCCCGGGTGGGGTGAGTTCGGGCTTGCTGACGCATTTGGCGCGGGGTGATGTGGCCTTGTCGATCTCGCTGACCGCCGTGACCAGCGTGGCGGCCGTGTTCTCCCTGCCGCTGGTGGTGAACCTGTCGACGCAGCATTTCATGCACAGCGCCGGGGGGGTCGACTTTCCGCTGGCCAGCATGGTGAGCAGTATTTTTTTGCTGACCACCCTGCCGGTGTTGCTGGGGATGGGGCTTCGCGCCTGGCAGCCGGTTGGGGTCAGCCGCATTGAACCCGTCGCCTCCCGCATCGCCACCGGCTTGTTTGTGTTGATCGTGTTGAGCACTTTTTGGGATCAGCGGCAGGTGCTTTTTCATCACCTGTCCAGCATTGGCCCGGCGGCCATGCTGCTGAACCTGTTGATTTTGCTGGGGGCCTGGGGTTTGAGCCACCAGTTTGGCCTGCGGGCACGCGACCGCATTGCCGTCGTCACTGAATGCGGTTTACAAAACTCGGCCCTGGGCATTTTTGTGTGTTTGCAGCTGCTGCACTCTCCGGCCATGAGTGTGCCCAGCGTGGTGTACGCCCTGTTGATGAATCTGGGTGGCCTGGCTTTTGTCGTGCTGATGCGTCTGCAAACCATGCGCCCTGCCCTGGGCCACCAACACGCGGGCGGTTCGTGAAGCTGACTTTCGTATTGGCTCTGGTTTTGCTCAGCGCGTTGGGGGTGTCGCTGGGGCAAGCCAGCCCACAACAAGCGCTTGTGCCCCAAGCCCTGCAGCCCTTGATTGATGCCACGCCGGCGGGTGGCCTGCTGCATCTAAAGCCTGGCATTTACCTGGGGCCAGCCAGCATCACCCGGCCTATCACGCTGGCGGGCTCAGACCAGGCGTTGATCCAAGGCGACGGGCAAAGCACCATATTGAGTGTTGCAGCCAACGACGTGACCCTGCGCGGCCTGCGTCTGCAAGGCAGCGGCGACTCGCATGACCGCACCGATGCGGCTGTTCTGCTCCAAGGTGACAGGCACCGGATAGAAAACAACGACATGCAAGACGTGTTGTTTGGCATTCACCTCAAAGGGGTTAATCACGCCCTAATCAAAGGCAACCGGGTGACTGGGAAGGTGCTTCCTGCCGGCATGCGTGGTGACTCGATTCGCCTGTGGAACAGCCGCTACAACCGGGTGGAAGACAACGTGTTCACCCGTGGCCGGGATTTGACCGTGACCAACTCGCCGGACAACCAGTTTTTGCGCAACCGCTTTACCGATGGCCGCTACGGCATGCACATCATCTTTTCGCCGCGTTTGCTGGCGCAGCACAACCACCTGAGCCACACGGGCACCGGAATCGTGGCCTTGTATTCACCCGGGCTGATTCTGCGTGGCAACCACATTGCCCACGCCCTGACCGATGGCGGCGGCGGCATGGTGATCAAGGAGAGTGACGACAGCCTGATTGAGCACAACCAGATCCTTCACTGCTCGGTGGGGTTAAAGATTGATGCCCCGGTGCTCGGCGGTGGCCAGTTGACGGTGCGAGGCAACCACTTTGCCTACAACATCATCGGCCTGTTTTTTTACGGCGAAGCTGGTGGCCACGATTTCAGCGACAACCGTTTTGACAACAACCTGACCACGGTGGCCATCAGCGCACCGGGTGCTGGCGGTGCCAACCAGTGGGTACGCAACCAGTGGGACGAATACCAGGGCTTTGACCGCAACGGCGACCAGTTTGGCGACAACCCCCACGAGGTCATGTTGTATGCCGACCGCATCTGGATGGAAACACCCAAAGCCGGATTTTTTCGCAACTCGCCCGCGCTTGAACTGCTCGACTTTTTAGAGCGGCTGGCCCCTTTTTCTTCACCCCACCGCATCCTGCAAGACCCTCGTCCACGGATGTGACGCCGGGCTTCTTCATCACTCCCAATGTCAACACCATGAAACTCCGCACACCCCCCCGCATTGCAATGGCTGCCATGGCGGCACTCGCACTCAGCCACACCTGGTTAGCACCCGCGCAGGCACAAACCCAGCTTGACACCGCCCTGCAGGCCATCGGCGACCTGGCACACGTCAATGGCCAGGCACTGGCCTGCTCGGAGCTAAAAGCCGCCCGCCGCGCCAAAGACCTGATGATCACCCACGCGCCCAAAACAGCCCGCTTTGGCAACGTGTTTGAAGAAAACACGCAGCAAAGTTATGCCGCCCAAATCAGCACGCATGCGACCTGCCCGGATGCTGCGGCCCTCTCTGCGCAGTTGGACACGCTGGCAAACCGCCTACAAGGGGCGCTGCCAGTCACCCCTAGCGAAAAACAAAAACCATGAACTTCCTCACCTCTCAACACCAATGGCTCGCCGTGCTGGCCACCGTGCTGGCAGCCCTGGGCAACCCTGCCTTTGGCCAAACCAGTACGCACAGCCTGGGCACTGCAGCAGAAACCACGCCAGACACACCCGATGCCCCACGTCCATCGCCGCGCTACCTGCTGCAAAACAGTGATGGCCGCGCAGTCATGCCCACCGACTTTAAAGACCGGTTCCAGCTGATTGCGTTTGGCTACATTTCTTGCCCGGATGTTTGCCCCACCACCATGCTGGAAATGCAGCAGGTGTTGCAGGCGCTTGGGCCACGCGCCAAATATTTGCAACCGATTTTCATTTCGGTGGACCCGCAGCGCGACACCCTGGCGGTGCTGGGGGCCTATACCGCCAACTTTGACAGGCGGATCATGGGCCTGACGGGCAGTGAGTCGCTGTTGCGCTTTTCTGCCAACAACTTCAATGTGACCTACAGCAAGATCCAGGAACCCGGGGCGGGCCCCAATGTGTACACCATGGACCACACCGCCGGCATGTTCTTGTTAGGCCCCGATGGTCAGCTGTTGAAAAAATTTGGCTACAGCACACCCGTGACGGCCATCGTCGGGGAAATCGAACAGTGGATGGCTGCTGATAAAAAATGAAACGCCGACTTGTGTTGGGCGCATTGGGTGCCTGGGGATTGTCGGGGTCTGACACCAATGGCACTGACTTAAGGAAATTGTTTCATAAAAACAAACACTTATCTTCAAAACTGTTGTTGCAAATCATAGGGACCATCAGGGCAAACCGGACTGTATCGAGGTCAGGTAAGCCAGAATGTCCTGCATGTCTTGTTCTTTGAGCTTGCTCAGCACTCCGCGTTGGCCTTCTTCGTCATGGAGCCGTTCGCCTTTGACAAACACCTCCATCTGCCTTTTGAGGTAGTTGGTGTATTGCCCCACCAGTCTGGGAAACTTGCGTTTTCCCATGCCATCGGGTCCGTGACAAAGCGCACACTCCTCTTGGTAAATTTTTCCGCCAGCCTCCAGGTTACCAGGTGCGCGCGGAATGATCATCACCTTTTCCACTGCAGTCAAGCGGGTCAGGGCATCGTCCTCGGGCTTGAATTCAGGCCATTTCGTTGGCAACTCAATGCCCGCCAGGTAGGCCGATACATCCACAATGTCTGCCTCTGACAACTCACGCTCCTGGGTATAGGGGTACATGGTCATGTTCAACCGTGTGCGCAACCGAAAGGCGAGCAACTGCTCAACCATGTGGGCCTGGCGCTGACCGGCTAGGCGCGGGTATTCGCCGCGCTTGCCGCCTTGGCCTAACTCGCCGTGACAACCGGCGCAGGTCCCATTGATTTCTTTGCCACGCGCCAAATTTTGAGCTTGACCGGGCAAAATTAAACTCATGAACAGCAGTAAAAACAAGGTTTTCATGGAGTTTCCATTGTGATGACCATAGGGTTCAGTACTGGGGTGATGAAAATGCTCAATTTGTGAGCTTTTAAGTCAACGTCTGTTTTGTTCCATTTCTCACGTCAGAATAGGGCTATTTTTGCCCAAGCCCCAAAAAAGTAAAGTTAGCCAAATCCCAGCACATTGATCTCCTGAGCGAGCGCGACGAACTGGTTCGGCTGTGTTTTCGGCATTCGCCGATACTTGCCACCCCATTCATGACCGCGCCGCAAACGCATCCCCCATCTGCCTGGCCCGCTTGACTTCGTCGGTGTGCAGGTAAATCGAGGTTGTGGCAATCGACGAATGCCGCAGGTTGTCGCGCACGGTGGTCAGCTCGGCACCGCGCGCCAGCGCATGTGTGGCAT
>CAIQOO010000211.1 GCA_903873485.1 uncultured beta proteobacterium
CGACAAGCTCAGGGCGAACGGGGGATTTGGCAGGCAAATCGGCCCCGGCGGCGCGGCTGGGCAGCCAGCGCCGCAGGGTTGCGGCGAGCGCATCCCGATCAACCGGCTTGGCCAGAAAATCATCCATGCCGGCATCGGTGCAATGCCGCTGATCTTCGGCAAAGGCATCGGCGCTGAGGGCAATGATCGGCAGTCGCGGCAGTGCGTTTTCGGCCTCCCAGCGGCGAATCATGGCAGCGGCGGCGTAGCCGTCAAGCACCGGCATCTGCAAGTCCATCAGGATCAGGTCGGGCTTGTCGGCATCGCCGCTGCATGTCACTGCATCAACGCCTTGCTGGCCATCGGCCGCTACCACGCAGCTCAGCCCGAGCGAGTCGAGCAAGGCGCGAATCACCATCTGATTGACCAGGTTGTCTTCGACCACCAGCACATGGCCGCGCAAACCTGCGGGCGTTGTGCCGACTGGTGCTGGCGCCGGCTGCCCGCGCGGCACTTGCCGGTTGTCGTTGCCGGCGGCAACCCGCGCCAGCCCGATGCGAAACCAGAAGCGCGAACCCAGCCCCGGTGTGCTCGCCACACCTGCATCACCGCCCATCAACTGGGCCAGGCTGCGCACAATCGACAGCCCCAGCCCGGTGCCGCCGAACTGGCGCGTGGTCGAACTGTCGGCCTGCGAGAACGGCCGGAACAATTGCGCCTGCTGCTCTTCTGGGATGCCCATGCCGCTGTCGATCACCGCAAACTCCACCTGGGCGGTAGCGCCGCCGCCCTCAAGCTCGCGCGCCTCGATCTGAATGGCGCCCTGCGTGGTGAACTTGATGGCGTTGCCCACCAGATTGGCCAGCATCTGGCGCAGCCGGTGCGCATCCCCCAGATAGTGCTGTGCTTGGCCGTGCCAGCCATCGGTCAGGGCCAGCCCCTTGTGGGCCGCCGTCGCGGCAAACAACAAGCGGGTCTCGTGCAGCAGTTGGGCCGGCTCAAAGGGCTTGAGTTCCAGGTCAAGCTTGCCGGCTTCGACCTTGGACAGGTCCAGAATGTCGTTGAGCAAAGTCAGCAGGGTCTGGCCCGAATTGAGGATGGTGCGGGCGTAGTCGAGCCGCCCGGACTCTGGCAGCGTGGGCATCATCAGCAACTGCGCCATGCCGAGAATGCCGTTCATGGGGGTGCGGATTTCATGGCTCATGGTGGCCAGAAAGCGGCTCTTGGCCACATTGGCGGCCTCGGCGGCCTGCTTGGCCTGGTACAACTCGGTGACATCGATGCGAAAGCCGACGGTATGGTTGTCGGTCGTCTTGCGCTCGATGATGCGCAGCCAGCGGCCATCATCGGTGTGCTGGATGATGTCCTGGTTCGAGGCCCGGTGCGCCGCCAGCCGCTCCAGCACCCAGGTATCGACGCGTCCGAGCGCCTGTGGGTACTGGCCACGCCGCGCCCCTTCACGCAGGATGTGCTCAAACGGCGTGCCCGGCAGCAACAGGTCAGCCGAGGTGGCATACAGCGCCCGGTATTGTTCGTTGCAATAGACCAGGCAATCGGCATCGTCATACAGCGCAAAAGCCTCGCCGACGGCCTCGATCGCGGCGGCCAGAATGCGCTGGTTGCGATGCAGTTCCTCGTCAGCCTGCTTCCTGCGGGAGATGTTGATGCCGGTGCCACGATAGCCGCCAAAGCCGCCTGCCTCATCAAAAATCGGCACGCCGCTGATGCTCAGCCATTGGTATCCGCCACCGGGCAGGGCGATGCGGTACTCAAACTGCTTGAAGACGCGGTGCTGTGCCAGGTCATCGAGATGGCTGGCCCAGCTCTTTTTTTCATCGTCGGGCACCTGGGAGGCGATGTCCTCGCACCGCTGCCCCAGCATGTCATCGCAAGAGCGCCCGATGGTCTGCTGCACGTTCGGTGAAAACCAGGAAAAGCGCAACTGTGCGTCCATTTCCCAAAACCACCAGTCCGAGGCGGCCGAGCCAAAGTCGCGAAAGCGCGCTTCATCCAGCGCCAGCTTACGTTCGAGCTTGCGCCGCACCACGGCATTGCGCACCGCACGGCGCAGCCCGTCGCTGTCGATCTGCCCCTTGACCAGATAGTCCTGCGCACCGGCTTCCAGCGCCGCTGCGGCCAGGTCATCGTGCCCGGTCAGCACGATGATGGCCAGCTCGGGCGCTGCCGCACGCATGCTTTGCACCGTGGCAAGGCCGGCCGAGTCGGGCAGCGACAGGTCGAGCAAGATGGCATGCAGGTCGGTCCGGCGCTTGACGGCCGCCAGCGCCTCGGCCAGCGTCTTGGCCCAAAGCGTGGCATCGGTCTGACCCATGGCCATCAAGCCGGCTGCCCGCAGGGTTGTGCGCAACAGGCCGTAGTCGCCCGGCTCGTCCTCCACCAGCAGAATCGATACCGGCCCTGACTGCTCTGAGATTGGTTTATTCATAAGGCTCCTCCGGCGGAGCCGCCAGCCGGGGCATCAAACAGGCAGTAGCGGTTTTTGCCCGCCAGCTTGGCCTGGTACATCGCCTGGTCGGCCTGGCGCAGCAACTGCTCGGCATCAAGCTCACCGGTCTGCGGGTAAAAGGCGACACCCAGGCTGGCCGACACCTGCAGGCTTAAGTCGCCAAAGGAGGTTGGCTGGGACGCCGCAGCAAGCAAGCGCATCAGCATCGGCTGGCAGGCGGGCGCATCTTCCAGGTCGATCAGCACCGCGACAAACTCGTCACCGCCTATGCGCGCCAGCGTGTCGCCCTCGCGCAGTGCCTGCTTCATGCGGGTTGCCAGCGCCACCAGCAACAGGTCGCCGGCGGCGTGGCCATGCGTATCGTTGATGGCCTTGAAACCGTCCAGGTCCAGATACACCACCGCCAGCAGATTGCCGCGCCGCTGCGCCTGCGCCATGCCGTGGCGCAGGCGGTCGGCCAGCAGCACCCGGTTGGGCAGGTCGGTCAGCACATCAAAATGGGCAATGTGTTCCAGCTCGCGTTCGTACACCTTGAGGGCGGTGATGTCAGAAAACAGCGCCACATACTGGCGCGCCGCGCCGGCCGCATTGCGCACAGCAGTGATGGTTTGCATCTGGGCATAGACCACGCCGTCCTTGCGCCGGTTCCAGACCTCGCCTTCCCAGTAGCCTTGCTGCTGCAAATCCTGCCACATGGCGGCATAAAACTCTTTTGACTGCTGCCCCGAGTGCAACAGACGCGGGTTCTGGCCCAGCACCTCGTCGCGGCTATAGCCGGTGATGCGGGTAAAGGCCTGGTTGACATCCATGATGGCACCATCAGCAGCAGTGACCATGATGCCCTCGCGCGCGTGGGCGAACACGGTCGCCGCCAGCCGGGTGTCGGCATCACGCTGGTGCCGCAGCATGGCGTAGCGCACGGCCCGGCGCAGGGCACCGGCATCACCACCCTTGGTCAGGTAGTCTTCAGCACCCGATTGAATCGCGGCCTGGGTGGCCAGCGCATCGTCAAGCCCGGTCAGCACCACGATCGGTGCCTCTACCAGCAGGCGGCAACGCTCGACCGTGGCGATGCCGCTGGAGTCCGGCAGGTGCAGGTCCAGCAGCACCACATCGGGGCGCAGACCCTGTTCCTCCATCAGGGTCCGGGCGGCACCCAGCGATTCGGCCAGATGCACCAGAAACGTTTCACCGCGC
>CAIQOO010000212.1 GCA_903873485.1 uncultured beta proteobacterium
ATATTTTTGGCCCAAACACCTGGTTTGGCGAGGCCTCCTTGCTCAATGGTCGTGCTTCGGCGGTCGAATACATATGCCTGACACCTGCGCGGGTGGTCAGTGTGCGCTATGCAGATGCGCTGCGGGCCTTTGAACAAGACTCCGAGTTTTCCCGCTACATCGCGCGGCTGGTGATCTGGCGTGGCCAGCAACACGCAGAAATGCTCGCGCTGATGAGAGTTGGCAGCCCGTCACTGCGGGTTGTCATGGGTTTGGCGCTGCTGACCGAGGCCATCGTCAGCAACTCGTCTCATCTGCCGCGTTACGATCTGGATGCATCCCTTCAGATTCCCCTCAAGCAGGCGCTGCTGGCCTCCATGTGTGGTGTGTCACGCGGCATCTTCTCGGTTTGCTTGCAGCAGTTGGCCGCATCGGGCTGGCTGCGGGTTGACTACGCCACGGTTGAGCTTCAGTCCATCAAAACATGGTCCAAATTTGCCCACGCACATCGCCATAACCGGCAAAACCACAGCAAGACATCCATGCAAGAACTGCTGATCTTGATGCAAAAAGCTTCGGTTCATGACGACGAACTCATGGCATTTCAAAACTAGTAACCAATTCAGGTACAGGAACAATTAATGTCGTTTATTGGTTTGATTTTCAAGGCGCATAAGAAAGCCCTTTGCGCCCTGGCCGCCAGCAGCCTGTTTTGCAGCCCGAGTGCCGCCCAATTCACGGCCAATGTGTCCGCCGGTGCCACCACCGGATTAGTCAGCACCGTGCCCGGCGCGGCCACCCTAACATCCAGCGCTGCGGGTCTGCCTGGCCTGCCCGGTTTGCCCGATGCCACACCAGCCCCTGCGGGCGCAGACAAGGCCAGTGTCAACACCGGCGGCACCGCACTGACACCCCTGGGCACCAACCAGTTTGCCAGCTTTGTCAAAGAAACCACTGGCCGCAACCTGCCGCTGTATGGTTACAACCTGTTTGCCACCAGCAGTTTCACTTCGCTCACCAATGTGCCCGTGCCGGCCAACTATGTACTTGGGCCGGGTGACGACATCAGCCTCAAGATCTGGGGCGCGATAGACCAAAGCCTTAACCTGGCCATTGACCGCAATGGCCAGATCACTATTCCCAAGGTTGGCCCGGTCACCGTGGTCGGCACCCGCGCCGACCAGCTTGAGCCCCTGCTAAAGGCACACATCAGCCGCACCTTTGCCAACTACGAACTCAGCGCCACCGTGGGTCGGCTGCGCTCTATCCAGATTTTTGTGGTGGGCCAGGCGCGCAAGCCCGGCGTTTACACCGTGTCAAGCCTGTCCACGCTGATCAGCGCCCTGTTTGAAAGCGGCGGCCCCAGCGCCACCGGCTCCATGCGCCAGATCGAACTGGTGCGCGCTGGCAAAACCATCTCAACCATCGACCTCTACAAGTTCATCCACAGCGGCACCACCAGCAGTGACGCACGCCTGTTGCCCGGTGACGTCATCGTTATTCCGCCCGCTGGCGCGCGTGTGGCCCTGCTGGGCGCGCTAGACAACCCCGCCATCTACGAGCTGCTGGGCAAAGAAGAGTCGCTTGCCAAACTGCTGGCCTACAGCGGCGGCCAGCAGATCTTGACCACATCGCACAAAGTGCGGGTAGAGCACATCAACCCAGCTCACCACAAGGCGCCCCGCAGCATCGAAGATCGCAACCTCACCCCGGCAGGCCTGGCCTCTACTGTCACCGATGGCGATGTGGTCACCCTGTTTTCCATCAGCCCTGAGTTTGCCAACGCCGTTACCCTGCGCGGCCATGTGGCCGCGCCGCTGCGCTATGCGTTTCGCCCAGGCATGAAAGTGGCCGACCTGATCCCCGAAGTAGGGGCGCTGATTCAGCCCGACTACTACACCCGCAAAAACATCATGGTGCAGTTTGAGTCTGGCAAGGCAGTGTCGGCCGAACATGTGGTCAACGACATCAAAAACCTGCTTGAAGAAATCAACTGGGACTACGCCGCCATCGAGCGTCTTGACGCGCAGGCTGTGCGCACCACCCTGATCCCCTTCAACCTTGGCAAAGCCATCAAAGACAAAGACCCCGCCAACAACCTCACCCTGCAAGTCGGCGACGTGGTCACCATCTTTGGCGTGAAAGACCTTCCCGTGCCGGTCGAAAAACGCACCCAGTTTGTGCGCATCGGTGGCGAGGTGATGGTGCCTGGCGTGTACCAAATTCAGGCCGACGACACCTTGCCCGACATCATCAAGCGCGCCGGCGGCTTCAGCCGCAACGCCTTTCCCTATGGCACTGTGTTTACCCGCGAGTCCACCCGTGCGCAGCAGCAAGACAACCTAAACAAGTCGGTGCGCCAAATGGAAGCGTCCATCAGCGCGCAGGCGTCTTCTGCCATGCAAAACGCGGTCGATGCCGACAAAACCACCACCCTGCAGGCGCAAATAGCCGGGCAGCGCCTGATGCTGGGGCGCCTGCAGTCGCTCAAGGCCAGCGGCCGCATTGCCCTGGAGCTTGACCCCGACAGCCCGGTGCCACCGCCCATCAGCATCGAAGACGGCGACCACATCACCGTGCCGCACCGGCCCAGCTTTGTTGGTGTGTTTGGCGAGGTGTTTGCCGAAACCTCTTTTATCCACAAGCCCGGCTACACGGTGAGCGACTATCTTGACAAAGCCGGCCTCACCAAAGATGCCGACACCGACAGCGTGATGCTGATCCGTGCCGACGGCAGCATCGAGAGCAACGCCAGTGGCTTTGCGCTGTGGCGCTCGAGTGTCATGAGCAAAAAGCTCTACCCCGGCGACACCATCTTTGTGCCCGGCGTGATAGACCGTCGCACCGCCTACACCCAGTTTATTCAGGGCGTCAAAGATTGGACCACCATCTTGTACCAGTTTGGCCTGGGCGCCGCCGCGCTAAAGACAATACGCAACTGAGCCTGGCCATGACCCCAAACACCGCTCCCATGGCCCCCACAGACCCCCGCCCAGACGACGACCAAGACGAAATCAGCCTGCTAGACCTGCTGCAAGTGGTGGCCGACAACCTGCGCTTGCTGGTGCTGGGCCCGCTGCTGGTGGGCCTGCTGGCGCTGGGCATCACCTATGCCATCGCGCCCACGTTTACCGCCACCACCAAGTTCATGCCGCCGCAGCAACAGCAAAGCGGTGCCGCCGCCATGCTGGCCGGGCTGGGTGCGCTGGGCGGCTTGGCTGGTGCGGCCACTGGCCTTAAAAACCCGGCCGACCAATATGTGGCGTTTTTAAAAAGCCGCAGTGTGCAAGACGCGCTGATTGACCGCTTCAAGCTCACCGAGCGCTACGAGACCAAGTTCAAGGAAGACGCCCGTGTGGCACTGGGATCAAATGCACAGATTGCGGCCGGCAAAGACGGCCTGATCACCATTGACGCCAGCGACAAAGACCCCCAGTTTGCCGCCCAACTGGCCAACGCCCACATTGAAGAACTGGGCAAGCTTATGAACCGCCTGGCGGTTACCGAGGCCCAGCAGCGCCGCGTGTTCTTTGAAAAGCAGCTAAGCGGCGCCAAAGACAACCTGGTCAAGGCCGAGCAGGCGCTCAAAGCCAGTGGCGTGAACAGCAGCGCCCTCAAAGCCAGCCCGGTCGCCGCAGTAGAAGGCCTGGCCAAGCTCAAGGCTGCCATCACCGCGCAAGAAATCAAGCTGGCCAGCATGCGCGGCTACCTGACCGAATCTGCGCCAGACTTTAAACAAGCCCAAACAGAGTTGTCTGCCATGCGCGGCCAACTGGCGCGCGCCGAAACCGAAGAACCCGCCAGCGCTGGCAAAGACAGCGACTACATCGCCAGGTTTCGCGACTTTAAATACCATGAAACCCTGTTTGAGCTGTTTGCCAAGCAGTATGAAATGGCCCGCGTGGATGAAAGCCGCGAAGGCGCCATCATTCAGGTGGTGGACTTGGCCCAGCCGCCCGAGCGCAAGAGCAAGCCCAAAAAGGCACTAGTTGCCCTGCTAAGCACGCTTGCCACCGGCTTTGCGCTGCTGCTGTTTGTGTTTGTGCGCCAGGCCCTGAGGGGTGCCGCCCAAACACCAGAATCTGCCGAAAAGCTCACCCGCCTGGGCCAGGCCTGGCGCCGCGCGCTGGGCCGGGCATAAAGCGCAGCGCCTACAACAAAAAAAAGAAATAAACACATGTCACATTCAGAGAGCCAACCATGTCCATCTACCTTTGGGTTTTAGCCGTCACGCTGCTGGCCAGCGTGGCCCTAGTGTTAACCCAGTGCTGGCATGGCCACCTTAGCCTGGACAACGCCGGTGGCGTGCAAAACCACCATACCGAGCCCACGCCGCGCATTGGCGGCTTGGCCATTGCACTGGGCCTGCTAGTGGCCTGGTGGCTGGCCACGCCAGAGGTGCGCGCCATCTTGGGCCCCATGCTGCTGGCAGGCAGCCCCGCCTTTGCCTTTGGTTTGGCAGACGATCTCACCAAAAAAGTAGGCGTGCTGGCGCGCCTGCTCGCCACCATGGCCAGTGGCGCACTGGCCTGGTACCTGACCGGCATTGCCATGCAAAACACCGGCGTGCCCGCGCTGGACTGGCTGCTGAGCTTTACCCCGGTGGCTGTGGTGTTTACCGCCTTTGCGGTGGGTGGCGTGGCCAATGCGGTCAACATCATCGACGGCTTTAACGGCCTGGCCACTGGTGCCGTGGCCATCATGCTGGGCGCCCTGGGCCTGATGGCACTGAACGTGGGCGACACGGCCCTGGCCACCGTGTGTTTTGTGGTGGCAGTGGCTGCGCTGGGGTTTGGCGCGGTCAACTGGCCGCTGGGCAAGATCTTTTTGGGCGATGGTGGTGCCTATCTGCTGGGCTTTTTGCTGGCCTGGGTGGCGGTGCTGCTGCCCATGCGCAACCCACAGGTCAATGCCTGGGCCACTATTTTGGTGTGTATTTACCCGGTGCTTGAGGTAGCTTTTAGCGTGCGGCGTCGCCTTAGCCGCGAGGGGCGCCATCCGGCGCAGCCCGACCGGGTACACCTGCACCACCTGATTCACCGCCGTGTGGTGTGTCAGTCGTTCCCTGGCTTGGGTGCGGTGCTGCAAAACGGCTTGACCAGCCCCTTGGTCTGGTTTTTTGTGGCGCTGCCAGCCGCCTGGGGGGTGGTGTTTGCCCAAAACACACCCATGCTGGCCGCAGCCGTGGGCGCGCTGGTGTTTGGCTATTCGGCCATCTATGCCCGTTTGTCGCAGTTCAGGTGGTGCTTTAGCGCCGCAACCATGCAATCAAAATATGCCAATATCAGCCTCTAGCCCGCATGCAGATTGCGAACACAGCTACTGTAATAATAGCTACTTAGACCAACGACTTCATCCGCAAATATCTTTGTGGCAGGCCACCGTGGCATGGTCGGCTCGTCCATCGTGCGCCAACTGCACATTGGCGGCCTAAGTCCTGCATCCTTAATCTTCAGAACCTATGCCGAGCTGGACCTAACCAAGCGGGCCGGCGTGCAAGCCTTCTGTGCTGCCGTGCAACCCACCCAGGTTGACCTGGCTGCTGCCAGCGTGTTTCTCATGAACCTGCCCAAGGCCGTGTACGACCAGCACACCCTGCCTACGCGCCCTAGTCACTCATGAAGCATTTGCATCTATTTGATATCGCGATATCATTTGCTCTTTAGGCAGGAGAAGTCTTATGGCACAAGTGATCGTTCGCAACATTGAGGCTGAAGTCAAGGCTGGCATCAAGCAACGCGCAGCTCTGCACGGCTGGAGCATGGAAGAAGAGGTGCGGCAGATCTTGCGCAGCGCGGTCAGCCAACCCGTGCTAGCGCGCACCCGGCTAGGTACGCGCATCGCAGAGCGCTTTGCTGACATTGGCTTAACCGAACCACTGCCAGAGTTGCGCAACCAGACCATCTCGCCCATGAGTTTTGGCGCATGATCATTTTGGACACCAACGTTCTGTCGGCTTTGATGCAACAGCAGCCTGATCTTGGGGTTGTGGCATGGCTTGACGACCAGCCAGCCGAATCCATCTGGATCACCACGGTCACCCTGTTTGAGGCCCTTTACGGGTTAACGTTAATTGCACCCGGCCAGCGCAAAGATATCTTGATGCAGCGCTTTGAAGCGCTCTTGCTAACAGATCTGCAAAACCGGGTGCTGGGTTTTGATGCACCCGCTGCCGAGCAAGCTGCCGCGCTATCGGCTCAGCGCAAAACGCTTGGCCGCCCGGTAGATATGCGTGACACCTTCATCGCCGGCATTGCCTTGGCACGCCGCGCTACATTGGCCACCCGCAATACACGTCACTTTGACGATTTGGCAACGCCAGTAATAAACCCCTGGGCACAATCATGACCCATCAAAAAACCGCTCTCATCACCGGCATCACTGGCCAAGCAAAAGCTCGGCTGGGTTCCTGAAATCACGCCTGACCAAATGATCGCCGAGATGGTGGCCACCGACCTAGCGCAAGCCAAACAGCACGCCTTGCTCAAGCGGCATCGGTACGACGTGAGCGTAAGTGTTGAGTAAAATTGGTTTTAAGAGCACATCAGATAAGTACATGCGGCTACAAACTTAATAGTGGGTTTTTTGTGAACACAGTCAAAAAAAATAGTTGATGAAATACGTTTCCTGCCAGAAATGCAGGCGCGCGAAGTGCTTGATTTTGTTGGCTACTTAAGAAACAAACTGAAAGATGCTGATAAAACCAATCAAAGCGTTGATGACTTTGTCCAATTTGGTGCTGTTTTTGAAGGCAAATTTAATCGTGATGAATGTTATGACCGCCAGAGCATTTCTTGATACAAATATTGTGCTCTATACCATTGGACAAGATCCGCACAAAAAAGCGGTCGCTCGCCAGCTCATATCCGGCAGCCCCATGGTCAGCGCACAAGTTATCAATGAAAGCGTGAATGTTTACCTCAAAAATGCGAAACGGTCTATTCTGAGGATATGCAGCATGGGCAGATTTTTGAAAAAAGCCTAAGAGTGATTGACCCATTCTTGCCATAAATTAGCCTCTAACCCCGCCAATCAAGCGCAAGCCACTGTTAAAACAATAACTCCATGACCCAACAAGAAGTCGCCCTCATCACCGGCATCACCGGCCAGGACGGTAGTTACCTGGATGAATTTTTGCTGGTAAAAGGCTACATCGTGCATGGCATCAAGCGCCGGGCCAGCTCGTTCAACCCCCAGCGGGTTGACCACATCTACCAAGACCCGCATGTGGACAACGCCAACTTCACGCTGCATTACGGTGACCTGAGCGACATCAGCAACTTGGTGCGCATCGTGCAAGAAACCCAGCCCGATGAAATCTACAACCTGGGTGCACAAAGCCATGTGGCTGTGAGCTTTGAAAGCCCCGAATACACCGCCGATGTCGATGGCACGGGCACCCTGCGCATCTTGGAGGCCATCCGCATCCTGGGCCTGGAAAAGAAAACCCGCTTTTGCCAAGCCAGCACCAGCGAACTCTACGGCCTGGTGCAAGAAACCCCGCAAAAAGAAACAACGCCTTTTTACCCACGCAGCCCCTACGCCGTGGCCAAGCTCTATGCCTACTGGATCACGGTCAACTACCGCGAGGCCTATGGCGTGTATGCCTGCAAC
>CAIQOO010000213.1 GCA_903873485.1 uncultured beta proteobacterium
ATGCTGGCAAGCTGCACGGGTGGTGCAGCCGTCAACACCCGCAACTGCCGCTGCGCCAGTGGCAGAAAGCGCCCGTTGGGGTAACGCCGCTCGTAGTCGCGAAAGTCATGGGCATCGCGTCCGTCCTTGATGCTGTTCCAAAACTCTTGCTCTACCTCTTCGGCGCTGCTGACACGCAAGGGGGCAGCCCCGGGCACAAAATAGTAATTGCCCAACACCTGGTCGTAAATGGCCGGCACCTGCTCGTGCCGCACGGTCTGTGCCTGGCGGTGGACCTCGACCCGGACATTTTTCAGCACCTGGTCAATCGGTACGCCGGGGCGCTCCATTTCTTTGACAAATACGCGGGTAAACAGGCCGTTCTTGACCGGGTCGGTGTCGCTGAGCCGGTCCAGCGCCTTTTGCCCTTCGCCGGCTGCGTAAATGACCATCTGCCCGGAGGCACCCGCAACCCCCGTGAGTCCTTGCTCGCCGATGGCTTTGCCCCTGCCTTCAAACGGGTTGTTGCGACAGGCATCAATCACTGCCAAGGTCAAGGCCGGGCGGGCACCGCGCATATCACGCAGCACCGCACTGAGCGACAGGCCGTCATCGCGCACCTGGCTTTCGCTTTCGGAACGTACATCGACTGGCAACAGGTAGTTGTCGCTGCCCAACTGCACGCCGTGGCCTGAAAAATACAGCACGACTTCATCGCCCCCGGCCACGCGATCACGAAAGGCGCGCACGTCGTCTTTGGTTTGGCGCAGATCACGGTTTTTTTGCAAGGTCACGGTGTACCCAACCTTGCGCAAGGCTGCTGCCATGGTGTCGGCATCTGCCGCTGCATTGCGCAAGCGTCGCACGTTGACATAGTCGTCATTGCCAATGACCAGCGCCAGGCGCGCCGCCTGTGCGGGCAGGGTCACCAGCAGGGATGCCAGGGCCAGCGAGAGCCAGCCAATGCAGCGGGATGTTTTCATGATCGGGGTTTCAAGGGGGCGAATGGCGGTGTCTTTGATGTTGGCGCGCGCCGGGTTGGCTGCAATGATACCGGCGCGCCTTGTACGCCCGCTGCGGCTAGCGGTGGGTAATGCGCAGGGTGGTGACCAGGCCCTTGCCACCGATGCCGAGCAAATAGGTTTCAGTGGAGGTGTTTTGCACGTCCAGACGAATGTCTTTGCTGCTGCTGCCCAGCCAGTTGCCCAGCCAGGTCACCAGGCCGATGGGTTCTGGCACTGCCGGCTCCAGCACGATGTGGAGCTGGTCGGTGCCCTTGGTGCCTTCCAGACGCATGCTCGGGGAGATGATCTCCAGCCCGCGCGTCACGTCACCACGCCACAGCGGCTCTATGACCAGCTCGCCGGTGGGTTTGGTGTTGTAGAGGGCGACCTTGCCATCGCGCGAGGCCAACATTTTGACGCGGAACTTGTCGCCGGTTTTGAACAAGGTGTTGGTCGGGTGGGGTTTGAGTCCGCCGTTGCCCAGCTCTTTCAAGACGCGCACCACCATGGCATCGCCATTGGCATGGATGCTGGAGACGGCGTTGACCGCTGGCACCGCCGGGGTGGCTGAATTGGTGACCACCGGGGCCGAGTTGATGCGGTTGAGCACAATGTCCTTGACTTGCGCTGGGGTGTCGGGTGCGGCGTAAGTGGCGCCAGCCATGGCACAGATGGCGGCGGTAACGGTCAGGCGAAGCAGTTGGCGGGTGGTTTTCATG
>CAIQOO010000214.1 GCA_903873485.1 uncultured beta proteobacterium
CCAGTGCCGCATCATCGACAATGCCGCCGCGTGCAATATTGACCAGCGTGGCGGCAGGCTTCATCAGCGCCAGTTCGGGTGCACCAATGGCGTGGTGCGATTCAGCGCTGTAGGGCAACACCAGCATCAGGTGGTCGCAGTTTTGCAACAGCGCGTTTTTGCTGACCCAGCGGGCGGCGCAGGCGGCCTCGATGGCGGCACCCAGCGGGTGGCGGTTGTGGTAGATCACGGTCATGCCAAAACCATGCGCGGCGCGCCGGGCAATGCCCTGCCCGATGCGGCCCATGCCCAAAATGCCCAGCGTGCTGCCATGCACCTCGGCCCCGGCAAACATGTCATAGCGCCAGCGGCTCCACAAACCGGCACGCAAGAAATGCTCGGCCTCGGCCATCCGCCGGGCGGTTGCCAGCAGCAGGGCAAAGCCGAAATCTGCGGTGGTTTCGGTCAGCACGTCGGGCGTGTTGGTGGCCAGCACGCCCGCTGCGGTCATCGCATCGAGGGCAAAGTTATTGAAACCCACCGCCATGTTGGCGCATATTTTCAGGTCCGGGCAATCGCACAGCAGCGCTGCATCAATGCGCTCGCTGCCGGTGGTCAACACCCCTTGCTTGCCTTGCAGTTGGCCGATCAGTTCGGCGGGCGTCCAGAGCATGTCGGCCTGGTTTGAAGTCAGCTCAACATGCTGCGCCAGATGTTCCAGAATTTCCGGAAAAATGGCGCGCGCCACCAGGACGGCAGGTTTCACGACCGGTCAGTGTCCAAACAGGCGCATCTCAACGATGTACCAGATGGCACCGCCAAAATAGCCAAGCAGGGCCAAAACGCTGATCTTCTTCATGTACCAGAAGAAGTTGATTTTCTCCAGCCCCATGGCGGCCACGCCAGCGGCCGAGCCAATGATCAAAATCGAACCGCCAGTACCCGCGCAGTACGCCACAAATTCCCACAAAAAGCTGTCTGGCGGGTATTGCTCCAGGCTGTACATGCCCATCGATGCCGCCACCAGCGGCACGTTATCGACCACCGCACTGACCAGGCCGATGATGATGACGATGATGTCCTGCCGACCGACGGTTTTGTCCAGCCACTCGGCCAGCGCGCCCAGAATGTGGGTGTGCTCCAGCGAAGCCACCGCCAGCAAAATGCCAATGAAGAACACCACCGAACTCATGTCGATTCTGGACAGCGCATGGCCAATCGTCAGATGGTTTTTGTCTTCGTCAGTTTTGTCGCTGTGCAGCAGGTCGCCGACCAGCCACAAAATCCCGACGCCAAACAAAATGCCCAGAAACGGCGGCAGGTGCGTGATGGTCTTGAACACCGGCACCAGCACCAGAATCGACATGCCCATGAAAAACATCAGGCTGCTCTCAAAACTGGTGGAAGCCAGACCGCGTCCATCTTCCTGCCGGGCTGGTGCGATGACCGGTTTGCCCTTCAAAATAAACGCGGTGACGGTCAGCGGCACCAGCAGGTTGATCATCGAGGGAATAAACAAGGCCTTCATGATGGCCAGCGTGGTGATCTGGCCGCCAATCCACAGCATGGTGGTGGTGACGTCGCCAATCGGGGTCCAGGCACCGCCGGCATTGGCGGCGATGACGATGATGCCGGCAAAAAACAGCCGGTCATCGCGCTGGTCGAGCAGTTTTTTCATCAGCGACACCATGACGATGGTGGTGGTCAGGTTGTCCAGAATGGAACTGAGGAAAAAAGTTACAAAACCGACCATCCACATCAGGCTGGAGAGCTTGGTGGTCTTGATGCGCGAGGTGATGACGACAAAACCATTATGGGCATCCACTACTTCGACAATCGTCATGGCGCCCATCAGGAAAAACACGATCTGCGCCGTGCCCATCAGTGAGGCACCCAGGTGCTCTTCGAGCAGTTTGACATCCGACCCCATCATGGCGTAAATGGTCCAGAGCAGCCCGGCGCCAATCAGGGCCGAGGCAGATTTATTGATTTTGATTTGGTGCTCTAGCGCAATGGCGGCATACGCCAGCACAAACACAATCGACAGAGTCGCTAACATCGGGTTCACCTCACAAGATTAAGAAAATACAAATACGGCCAGCACATCCATGCCCAACAAAAAAAACCACCCGAAGGTGGTTTTTCAGAACAAGTCAGCAACTCAATTAGTGGGAAGCAGCCTTTTTGGCAGCATCAGCGGCGGCATCAACCGCTTTCTTGGCTGCATCGCCGGCAACATCAACAGCCGAAGCGACGGCAGCGGCCATGACCGGAGCAACAGCGGAAGCAGTAGCCGAAGCAGCAGCAGCAGCCACTGATGCCGCCGGAGCAGCAGCGGGTGCTGGTGCAGGTGCGGCAACAGGAGCCGGAGCGGGTGCCGGAGCCGGAGCTGGTTTTTCGCCGCAAGCAGCAAGGGCAGCAGCAGCGATCACAGCGATGAGTACGAGAGATTTGTTCATTTGTGGTGTTCCAGTAAAAAGACGGTTGCCGAAAATTAATTTATTGCAGTTCCCCGCAAAGACCAAGCAAATCAGCGGATGTGATGTTTGCCTAGTCTCAAATTATAGTTGGGCCAACATGGTTTTCTCGCTTGACGCAGTTCAAGCGTTGTGCTTACGCATCAAAACCCATGCAGCCATCCCGCCTGTGCCCAGCCCTGCACCAGCGCAAAAGCCCGGGCGCTGAGCCTGGCGGTCTCTTTGGACGACAGAACACGCTGGTTTGCCAGACAGCGCATCAGCGCCGCGTCTTTGCCGGACGCGATGAAGCTCTCGCCATTGATAAAGATATGGTCATCGTCAAACAGCATCTTGCTGCGCCGATCCAGCCGCAACCCCCGGCCTTTCAGATCGGTGTCTGATTCCGTGAGGTCAGCGCTGTCAAACCAGACATTGGGCTTGGGCTCGGTCATGTACTCGCCCAGGCCCCGGGCCAGCGCGTGCGGATCCTGCAATGCCGTCTGCACCGCGTTTTTGGCAAATTCCAGCATCTGCAGCGGGATTTGGGCCGGCTGCTCCACGGCCACCTGGTTCGGGTCTTTATAAAGTGCTGCGCCCACCTGGTCCTCGGCATCATCGGCCACCCGCTGCAGCAGTTCGCGCACCAGTTCGGCCTTGTTGGGGATGCGAAAACCGATCGAATAGGTCATGCATTCCCCCTGGGCAATGCCGTCATGCGCATAACCCGGCGGCAGATACAGCATGTCGCCCGGCTCCAGCAAAAACTCTTCTTCCGGCACAAAGTTGCTCAATATCTTGAGTGGAACATCGGGCTGCAGACTCAAATCCTTTTGCCGCCCAATGCGCCAGCGCCGGCACCCAAACGCCTGCAGCAAAAACACGTCATAGCTGTCAAAGTGCGGCCCGACACCACCACCGTCGGTGGCAAAACTGATCATCAAATCGTCTAGCCGAACATCCGGCACAAACCTGAACTGGTTCATCAACTGGTGTACCGATTCGACATGCAGGTCAACGCCTTGCAGCAGAATTGTCCAGCCCGGCGTTTTCAGCGGCGGCAAGGCCTTGCGCTGAAACGGCCCTGGCTTGAATTGCCAGCCGGGCTGCTGGCCGGGCTGCTGCATCACCATGCGGGTCTGCACATCTTCATTGGCGGCCAGTTCAAACAGCTCGGTCCGGCTCAGCAGCGGCTTGAAGTTGGGCACCGCCTGGCGCACCAGCAAAGGCTTTTTTTGCCAGTGCCGTTTCATGAAAAGCTGCGGGCTGATGCCGCCGAGCAGCGGCAGCGCTTGGGTTACGTCCATTGATATCTCCAGGATAAATTTGAAAACTGCGGGGAACTCCGGCCTTTTCAAACTGCGACAATTCTAGGTATGAAAATTACTCAACAATGCGTGGCTGCGTTAAGCTGGACGCTCATGGACAGCCTGGGCGAAGAACTGGACGTGCTCGACGAGCCGGTCGAATTTTTGATCGGTGGCGATGACTTGTTCCAGGTCATTGAAGACGCGCTGCAAGGCTGCAGCGCTGGCAGCACGCTCAACCTGCACATCGAACCCGAGCAGGGTTTTGGCGAATACGACGAACAACGGGTGTTTCTGGAGCCGCGCGCGCTGTTTCCAGATGAACTCGAAGAGGGCATGACGTTCGAAGGCAGCGCGCTGCCGGCTGGCTGCAATCCCGATACACCGCAAGAGGCCATCTACACCGTCACCGACGTCTATCCGGAGCATGTGGTGCTTGACGGCAACCATCCGCTTGCCGGCATTGCCCTGCGCCTGACATTGCGGGTGCGGGCAGTGCGGCAGGCCACGGTGGAAGAAATTGGCAGCGGCACGGCGGGTACCGGTTTTTTCAGGCTGGCACCGCTGCACGATGCGCCAGCAAGACATCCCGACGCGCTGCACTGATGGTCAGTGCCATTGGCTTCACGGCTGCTGGCCTTTTTTTTCTGATCGCAACACTCCGCTATGCCCAGGCCGCCTGCAGCGCCCGCGCCGGGTCGGCAATCGACTGCCAGCGCAGCAGCCGCACGGCATTGCGGTTGCGGTAGCTCAGCAGCGCCATCGTGCCATGCCTGAGCACGGCCTCGCCGGCTGATTCGCTGAGAGTCACTTCAGCGCAGGCTTGCTGGCGCGACTCGCCATCGTCGCGGTAGATGTGGCTGGGCAGGTCAGTGATGTCCTGGCTGGTCAGCGCCATCTGCCAGCCTGCCTCCATGAAGGCCTGGCCGGCCAGCAGCGCCAGCGAAAACGCCGGGCTGCCCCACAGGTAGGACTCGTGTTCTTGGCTGGCCATTTCTTCAAAAGCGAAGGCACTGATCGGGTCGCTGGCCTTGCCATAGGGCAGACGCACCAGAATGCGCGGCAACGCCAGGCCAATCCAGGCGGCCAGCGGACTTTGCCGCAGGGCGCTCCAGAACGTTGCCACATCGGCATCGACAGGTCGCCAAGCTTTGACATCAACCAGTTGCGCCATGCCGGGGCAGCCAATCAGCGATGGGCGCGCCGCTGCCAGCAGCGGTGCACCGGCCCGGCCAGCCATGGCACCCATTGCGGCGAGCAGTTGAAGTTCTGCCAAGTCGGCGCCAAAAGAGAGGTCGCTTGCCAGCAGCGACCAAGGCTGGCCATCCGGTGGCTCGGTGTGCGGCCCGCACAGGTGGCGATGCAGCGCTGACCGCGACAAATTGTCGGCATGGGCCGAAAAGTCTTGCGCCAGCTCGTCGCGGCGGACATCAAGCAGCAGCAGCTCCAGGGTTTCACCGAGATCGAGTTCGCGCACCAGGCGCTCGATGCCGCGCCAATTGGCTTCCAGTGCCTGAAAAGCCGGGTGATGCAACACCCGGCGCATTTCAATTGTGATCGCCGAATCCACTGCGGCGATCAGATGCGCCTGCTCGACGGCAGAATCTTGCACCACATGCGGCGCCACCACGCCACGCAGCCAACCATCAATAGACAGATCGGCGGTGCTGGCCACAGCAATCGGCCGGGCGACCGGCTTGCGGCCAAGCAAACGCTCCATGTCGCTGCCTTCGTCCGCATCGGTCGGCGCGGCTGCCGGGCCGCTAGTTGCCGGTGCTGCCGTCAGTGCTGCGGCGGCAGCGCGAAACTGGGCCGGATCAGCCAATTTGGCGCGCAGCTCGCGCAGCGCGACAAACGATGCCATGCGGGCAAATAACTGGTCCGGGTGAAAATCGTCCATCTCATGGAATTCCAGGTCAACTGCGACACCATCGAGGGTGAGTTCAAGGCGTGGTGCAACACGTGCAAAAACGGCATCAAAATTGTCGATATCGACGCGCAGCGGCTTGCGCTGGGCCAGCGGCACCCGCGCCGCTGTGTGGCTGCCCAAATCAGCAAGCAACAGGATGCGAAACACATCATCTTCATCGACCCGGCGCGCACTTCGCGGTTTGTTGAGGCTGAAATCAAATTGCATGAATGTCTTTGCCATCGCTGTCTCCTAAGAAATCAAACTGTGCCAAACCAAGTATCGCACCAGGGCCAGCAAGTCAACAACCCGCAATCATCAAGTTGACTGGCGAAAGGCCATCACCGCCTGGTTGCGCAGGGTGCGCAGCATGGCCAGTTCTTTCTCATCGACTACCAGACCACCGCGCTCGGCCTTGTCAGCGTAAATCATGCCAAAAGGGCGACCCTTATTCAGCAGCGGCAGAATCAGAAAGGTCGGCGCGTTGTACGATTTTTTGTACCAGGCGGGCAAGCGCTCGGCAATCCGGCTGTCGCTGGAGTCGCTGATCAGGGTGTCGGCACCCTTGTTGCAAATGGTGGCAAACAGGTCAGGCAGGCCGCTGCTGTTCATCGGAACACAAAACAATTTCACCACCCCTTCGACTCCGGGACCCAGACCAAACCGCCCGGTAAGGGTGTCGATCTTGGTGTCGCGCATGCAAAAAATGACGCGATGAAAATCCAGCGCCCGGTACATCGCCTCCAGAATCATGCGCAGCACATCGCTGAGCTTGAAGTCTTCGACCATCACATTGGTGATGTCCTGAATGCCGGCAGCCAGCGTTTGCATGACTTTCCCGGTCGAGCCAGACACAGGGCCAGACAGCGCGGTTGGCAGCGCTACGCTGGTCTGGGAGATCACCTGAGTTGCCTGCAATTCGCTGGCGCTCAAGGTGTCTTGGTTGCTTTCGGAATATTCCACATGATCATGGCCAGCCTTGAGCAGGTATGAAGCAGGCGAATCCGGGCGAACTGTCAAATCCATGGCCCGGGCCAGTTCATTGAGCTTTTTTCGCGCCGTGGCAGTGGCTGACTGAACCTGCTCGGCCGACATGCCCAGCGCCTTGCTGTAGCGCCGGGATATCTGCGTGAGACGATTGCCGACCACACCGGCATCGGCGTGCAGCATGGCATCGGCCATTTCGTTGGCCGCCCGCGAACCCCAGCGCAAGCGCGCCTGGGCATCCTTGGGCATCTGGCTGGGCGGTTCACCGGCGGGTTTGGCGATGCAGCGCTGAAGGCTTTCGGGCAAGCCCCAGGCCTTGGAAACGCCCAGACCGAGCGCCTCAAAACTCATGCCCAACACCTGGGTGGAGGCGGCCTCTTCGCTGATGGGATTGCGTGTTGCATTGACCAGCGCGCGGATGCTGGCGGCCTCCTCTGGAAAGTAAAACTGCGACAGCATGCGGCCCAGATTTTGAAACAAGGCGCCAATAAAAGCCTCTTCACCTTCGGTCGTGGTGCTGCCCAGTTCAGATGCGATCGACCCCGCCATCAGGCCACGCAAGAACTCCTCTTTGAGCAAATTGGCATTGGTCTTGTCTTGCATGTGCTCTAGCAGCACCAGGCTAAGCGCCATGTTGCGAATGCCGTTAAAGCCGACCAGGCTGACGGCCCGCGACACCGTGCCGATGCTGCTGCCACGCGCATAGTGGGCACTGTTGACCAGCCGCAGCAGCTTGTTGGTGAGTGCCACATCTTTCAAAATCTCGTTGGTGACGCTGCTGATGCTTTCTTTTTCGGAGGTGGCCATGCTCTGAATTCGCACCACCGACTGTGATAGGGCCGGAAAGTCGCTCTTGTGGCGCATGCGCCGCAGCAAAAACTCCAGCGTGCTGTTGTTCGAGCTGGCAGTGGCCGCATCGGTCATCGGCACCACCTGGCTTTTATTGGCCAATTCGCGCAAGGCATCAAGAAACGACTGGGCGCTCGGGTAGCGCTGCGCCGGATCAAAAGCGATGGCCCGCAGCACAATGGCGCGCATCGGGTCATCGAGGCGCTGTTGCAGGTCGGCGGGCAATTGCAGCGGCTCGGTGGCAGCCTGGTGCAGCGCGGTTTGCAGATCTTTGCCGACTCGCAACGGTTTGCCGCGCAGCAACTCGGCGAGCATCAGGCCGGCACCATAGACATCCATCAAGGCGGTCACCGCTTCGCCGCGCACCGCCTCGGGCGCCATATAGGCCGGGCTGCCCGCCACATCGACCTGCGAAGCACCCGCCTGCGCCACATTGATGCGCGCGGCAATGCCAAAGTCCATGACCCGGGCGCGCCCGCTGCTGTCGATCAGCACATTGGACGGTTTCAGGTCGCGGTGCACCACGCCGCTTGCGTGTGCTGCCACCAGCGCACTCAACACTTCCTGCATCACGGCACTGGCCTGGGCGGCCGGCATGGCACCCTGCGCCGCCAGTTGCTGCGCCAGCGTTTGCCCGGTTACATACTCAAACACCATATACGGATGCTGATCCTGCACATCGGCTTCAAACACCGGCACGATGTTGGGGTGCGTCAGGCGGCTGACGCTGCGCGCCTCTTGCAGCCATTGGTTGACCGCCGTGGCGCCGGACTCTGCCACCGGCAGCATCACCTTGATGGCCACCTCGCGCTCCAGCCGGGGGTCAAAGGCCAGCCAGACCTTGGCCTGCGCGCCCTGCCCCAACAGGCGCCTGATCTGAAAGCGGCCCAGCGTGCGGGGGTCGGCCGGTGTTGCGGCGACGGTGCGTCTGAGGGTATTTAAAGGTGAGGAATCAACCAAGATGGGCTTTCATTTGAATCAACAAGGAGCAACAAAAAATATAGTCAAAAAGCACTCCAGCCCTTGCCAGCAAAGCGCTATCAGCTATATAAAATATAGCATATCAGATCACCTTCACGGCCCAATGGCACTGACTTAAGAGGTTCCCGTTCGGGCTGAGCTTGTCGAAGCCTTCGAGAACCCTTCGACAAGCTCAGGGCGAACGGGAGAATTTGGCAAGCAATTGTGCTTAAGTCAGTGCCATTGCCTTCACGGCCCGGAACCAGCCCTGGCGAAAGCCGACCGAAACAGCTTTTTTGTTGCAGCAAACGGCGCATCGCCGACAAAAAAATTCAACAAAGCCAAATCAGTCCGCGCAAAATACCGGTTGTTTCCAATTTTAATGAACCTCGTATGGCTGCACTCCCCCGGGTTGACAAAATTCTTGTCGTCGATGACGACGCGCGCATGCGCGACTTGCTGCGCCGCTACCTGACGCAACAGGGCTTTGCGGTGTTGCTGGCCGAAGATGGCCGGGCCATGTCGCGGCTGCTGCTGCGCGACACCGTCGATTTGATCGTGCTCGATGTGATGATGCCCGGCGATGATGGCTTGACGGTGTGCCGAAAACTGCGCAGCGCCAAAGACCTGACGCCGGTCATCATGCTCACCGCCAAGGGCGAGGATGTTGACCGGATTGTCGGGCTGGAGGTCGGCGCCGATGATTACCTGGGCAAGCCGTTCAACCCGCGCGAGTTGCTGGCACGCATCAACGCGGTGTTGCGCCGGCGACCGGCCCCGGAAACCCCCGGTTCACCCTCGGCAGACCAGGAAGTGGTGACGTTTGGCCCGTTCAGCTTTGACCTGGGGGCACGCAGCTTGCGCAAAGGCGATGAAGAGCTGGCCATTACCACCGCCGAATTTGCCATGCTCAAGGCGCTGGTGCGCCATCCCAGGGTACCCCTGTCGCGCGAAAAGCTGGCGCAACTGGCACGCGGACGCGGTTTTGAGCCTTTTGACCGAAGCCTTGATGTGCAGGTATCGCGGCTGCGCAAACTGATCGAAGTGGATGTGAGCGCGCCGCGCTACATCCAGACGGTGTGGGGCATCGGCTATGTTTTTAGTCCCGATGGCAATGCCTGAAGGTTCTGATGCCAGTGCGGGTTTTGACGAGCCACTGCCGACACCCGCTCGCTGGCGCGGTTTAAGCCTGTTCTGGCGCACATTTTTTCTGCAGGCGCTGTTGCTGGTCGGCTGTGTGCTGGCCTGGTCCGAAACCTTGCACGAAATGGAGTTTGAGCCACACGCCTTGCAGACTGCCCGGCAACTCGCCTCGGTGGTCAACCTGAGCCGCGCCGCCGTGATGCACACCGATGCCATCGACCGGGTGTCATTGTTCAAGACCATGAAGGACCAGGAACATGTGATCATCCTGCCGCGCGAACCAAAAGACCAGTTTGAACTCAATGACGAAGACGATATCAACCAGCACATCACCCACGAAATCAGGTCCCGGCTCGGCCATGACTCGGTGGTGGCGAAAAGCGTCAACGGGGTTGAGGGGTTGTGGGTCGGGTTTTCGATCGACAAGGACAGTTACTGGCTGAAAACCGAGCGTTCCCGCTTTGACCAGCCGGCTGGCCGCACCTGGCTGATCTGGCTGCTCACGGCCGCGCTGCTGTCGCTGGCCGGTGCCGCCTGGATTGCCCGGCTGATCAACTTGCCGCTGAAAAACCTGGCATTTGCCGCCAAACGGGTGCGCACCGGCGACTTTGAAGCCAGCATCCTCGACGAGACCGTCAGCACGCATGAAATCCGCGCCGTCAACATCGGCTTTAACCGCATGACACACAAGCTGGCCAAGATCGAACAGGACCGGGCCGTGATGCTGGCCGGCATTTCGCATGATCTGCGCACCCCGCTGGCACGCCTGCGGCTCGAAACTGAACTGAGTGTGCCGGATGCCGAGGCACGCGACCACATGGCCAATGACATCGCGCAGCTTGATGCCATCATTGGCAAATTTCTGGACTATGCCCGCCCCGGCGGCATGGCGCTGCAGCCGGTCTCGCTCAACGCGGTGATGGACAGCGCGCTGGTGCCCTTGCGCAAACGCAGCGACATGCAGTTTCGGGTGGCATTGCAAGACCGCTTGCTGGTACTGGCCGACCCGGTGGAGTTGCAACGGGTCATCGGCAACCTGCTGGAGAACGCCGGGCGCTATGGCAAGTCGGCCAACCGTGACATCGCCGAGGTGGAGATTTCAGCCCGCTACCACAACAAAAAGGTGCTGCTGCGCATCCGCGACCATGGCCCGGGGGTGCCGGCAGATCAGCTCAGGCAACTGACGACGCCGTTTTTTCGGGGTGACTCGGGGCGGACCGCGACCAACAGCACCGGCCTGGGGCTGGCGATTGTGGAACAAACCGTGTCGCGCATGGGTGGCGTGCTGGAGTTGAGCAATGCCAACAGTGGTGGCCTGTGCGCCAACCTGCTGCTCAAACGCGCTAACGGCGAGCCGGTTTGAGCCGGGCTAACGTGCATGGTCTGCCAACCCCCCCCGAATAATGAAACCGTTCGCCCTGAGCTTGTCGAAGGGACTGTGACCAAGCTGGTGGTTCGACAAGCTCACCACGAACGGGGGGGGGTTAACGTTAATGGCGAACCGGTTTGAGTCGGGCTGCCGGGCTGGTGCCCAACGCGCGTGGCGGCAAACCGGTGTGCTGGGTCAGCATGCGGCCTTTGACCGGCTGGGTGGCCTGGCCAGATGCCGCCAAATCGGTTTTGGCACCGGAGGGTTGTGTTGAATTTTTCTTGCGCGCACTCTGGTAACCGACATCACCGAGCGGCTGCCAGGTCGGGATCAGGTGGTGTTTGCCATTGCCGATCAGGTCGGCGCGGCCCATTGCCTTGAGGGCTTCACGCAACAGCGGCCAGTTATTGGCATCGTGGTAGCGCAAAAAGGCCTTGTGCAGGCGGCGGCGCTTTTCGCCACGCACCACATCGACGGTTTCTTCTTCGCCCTCGACCTCGCGGTGCACCCGGCGCAGCGGGTTGCGACCGCTGTGGTACATGGCGGTGGCGGTGGCCATCGGACTGGGGTAGAAGGTTTGCACCTGGTCGGCCCGAAAGCCGTTTTTCTTCAGCCAGATCGCCAGGTTCAGCATGTCTTCATCAGTGGTGCCGGGGTGGGCGGCGATGAAATAGGGGATCAAAAACTGCTTTTTGCCAGCCTCGGCGCTGAACTTGTCAAACAGCGCCTTGAACTTGTCATAAGCGCCAATGCCCGGCTTCATCATTTTGCTTAAAGGGCCGGATTCGGTGTGCTCAGGGGCAATTTTCAGGTAGCCGCCGACGTGGTGCTGCACCAGTTCCCTGACGTATTCGGGGCTTTGCACCGCCAGGTCGTAGCGTAGCCCTGAGCCAATCAAGATTTTCTTGATGCCTTTGAGCGCGCGGCCCCGGCGGTACATGCTGATCAGCGGCTGGTGGTCGGTACCCAGGTTTTGGCATATACCGGGGAACACGCAGCTTGGCTTGCGGCAGGCGGCTTCGATTTCCGGACTCTTGCAGCCCAGCCGGTACATGTTGGCGGTCGGCCCACCGAGGTCTGAAATGGTGCCGGTGAAGCCCTTGACCTTGTCGCGGATGTCTTCGATTTCCTTGATCACCGAGTCTTCCGAGCGGCTCTGGATGATGCGGCCCTCGTGCTCGGTGATCGAGCAAAAGGTGCAGCCGCCAAAGCAGCCGCGCATGATGTTGACGCTAAAGCGGATCATCTCCCAGGCCGGGATTTTGGTGGCGCCATCGTGGCTGCCCTGTTCATCGGCATAAGCCGGATGCGGGCTGCGGGCGTAGGGCAGGCCAAACACCAGGTCCATCTCGGCGGTGGACAGCGGAATCGGCGGCGGGTTGATCCATACATCCCGGGCGGTACTGCCCTCGCCATGCGCCTGCACCAGGGCGCGGGCGTTGCCGGGGTTGGTTTCCAGATGCAGCACCCGGCTGGCATGGGCATACAGCACCGGGTCAGCCTTGACCTGCTCGAAGCTTGGCAGGCGGATCACGCTACGCTCGCGCGGGGGAACTGTCAGTTTGCCAGTGCGCGAGGGCAAAACCGGATTTGGCATGAAGGTAAGCGGCTGGGTCGCCGCACGGCTGGCCGGTGCTGGCATTGGCACCGTTGCGTCCTGGCCAGCAGAACCAGCATCGCGTGCCTCGGTGATGCCCGCCTCGGCACAAATATTTAAGTCATTTATGCCTGTAGCCCTTGCTGGCATTGCGCTAGCAGCTATATTTTCAATAGTATCCTGCGGACTGGCAGCCGCCCCGTCTGGCTTGGTACAGGTGCTGCCTTGGCTGGCAGCCTGCTCCGAGGTGGTTTGGTAGGGGTTGACGCGGGACTCGATGCGGCCAGGCTGATCGACGCTGCTGGAGTCGATTTCAAGCCAGCCCCGGCCCGTGTCGTCATCGCTGCGCCGCACAAAGGCGGTGCCGCGCACATCGGTGATGGTGGCGACCGGCTCACGCGCAGCCAGGCGATGCGCGATTTCGACAATCGCACGCTCGGCATTGCCGTACAGCAGCAGGTCGCATTTGGCATCGACCACGATCGAGCGGCGCACCTTGTCGCTCCAGTAGTCGTAATGGGCAATGCGGCGCAGGCTCCCCTCGATGCCGCCGAGCACAATCGGCACCTCCTTGAAAGCTTCGCGGCAGCGCTGGCTATACACGATGGCGGCGCGGTCTGGCCGCTGACCACCGACATCGCCGGGGGTGTAGGCATCGTCGGTGCGGATTTTGCGGTCGGCGGTATAGCGGTTGATCATGCTGTCCATGTTGCCCGCCGTCACGCCCCAAAACAGGTTGGGCTTGCCTAAAACCCGAAATGGCTCGGCGCTTTGCCAGTCGGGCTGGGCGATGATGCCGACCCTGAACCCCTGCGCTTCGAGCATGCGGCCAATCACCGCCATGCCAAAGCTCGGGTGATCAACATAGGCATCGCCAGTGACGATGATGATGTCGCAACTGTCCCAGCCCAGTTTGTCCATCTCGCAGCGGCTCATCGGCAAAAACGCTGCCGTGGCAAAACGCGCCGCCCAGAATTTGCGATATGCCGTCAGCGGTTTGGCGGCACGCGGAAAAAATGACACATCGACGGGGGCGTTCATGCAGGACTTACCGGGGGTTGAAAAGCCCCGCAGTGTACGGTTTTGGCCCCGGCATTGCGGCGACGGCTGCCGAATCAAGCTGAGTCCGGTCTGCCTGCGTGCCCAGGAATCGTCCCTGCTGCGCACTTTGGATGCCCAGCTCCAGCACCTGCATCACCCGGCAAACCTGCTCCGGGGTCACCAGCAAATCGGCCTGTCCATGCAAATGGTCACGCAAATTGGCGTAGTAATTCAGGTAATTGCCCGCCGGATCGGGTGCCGCACAGCGCACCGACACCGGTGCCGCCACGCCCCGGATGATTTCCATGCGCAGCACGGTGCCCGGCAGCAGGTCGGCACCCCAGCCAGCCAGGGCATCGAGTTGCGGGCGTTGACCGGTCTTTAGCGCGTCTTCTTGCGGGTCCAGGCCAAACTTGGTGAAACTGCCCTCGGTGCCATGCACCGCCCAGCGCGGGCCAGGCTCGGCTACCAGCGTACTGGCATGCAAGATCACCCGCAGGCCGTGGTGCCGGGTGTCATATCGCAGCACCGCATGAAACCAGTCGTTCACCTCGGCCTGGTCGCGCAGTCTTGCCAGGTCCAGGCTGATGTCATCGGGCAGGCCCCACAACAGCAGCGCCTGATCCACCAGGTGCGCGCCCAAATCGAACCACAGGCCGGAGCCGGGCCGGTTTTGCTCGCGCCAGCGGCTCGGCACAATCGGGCGATAACGGTCAAAATGCGACTCTGCCTGCACCACCCGGCCCAGCACACCGCTGGCAAGCACCTGCTGCAGCGCCAAAAAATCGGCATCAAAACGCCGGTTTTGAAACACCGTCAGCACCCGACCCTGCTGTGCCGCAACTTGCAGCAGATGTTCGGTTTCAGCCAGCGTGGTGGTGCATGGTTTGTCCACCACCACATGTTTGCCAGCCTTGAGCGCCGCCAGCGCCAACGGGTAATGGCTGTCATTGGGTGTGGCGATCACCACCAGGTCAATTGCGTCGTCGTCAAAGGCTTGCTGCGGCGTGGCCACCACCCTGAGCTGCGGCCAGTCGTGCCACATCGCAGTGGGGCGACTCGAACAGATGCAAGCCAGCACCAGGCCGGGTACACCAGCCACCAGCGGTGCATGAAAAATCTGGGCAGCGCTGCCGTAGCCAATCAGCGCAACCCGCACTGGCTGGCTGGTTTCAAATTGGGGTGAAGGCTGGTTTGTCATAGGTCTGTCTTTGCTGGAACAGCATGGGGCAGTGCGCTTGATAGCCCCGGCCCACTCTCATCACCATGGCGGCGACTGCACCGAGTGCCTGGTGGTTTTTGTACAGCGGCAACAGGCGCTTGAGCTTTTCCATGCGCAGCAAATGCGCGTCCATATGCTCTTGGGTGAGTTTGCTCTTGCATTCGACCGCCACCAAGATGCCGTCATTGACCGCCAGCAAATCAATCTCGATCGCCTCGCCGCCACGCTTGGCCTCGACACCCGGGTGAACCTCATGCACCTCAATGCCCCGGGCCTGAAACAGCCGCACCACGGCGGGCGTCACCCTGTGTTCGACAAACTCGCCCAGCCGGTTGCCGATATCGCCGAGCCGCCTGGACAGGTTATTGAGGATACGATCTGTCTCGGCGGCACGTTCCTTCATTTCTCGATCATGCCCGGCGGCGCGCTCTTTCATCTCGCGCTCGGTTTCTTTAAACCTAAGATCGGTCTCCTGGACATGGACCAGACATCCTCGAAGGTGGGAGCGGGTTGTTGATGTGGGGTTGTCATTGGGCATCTCCAGCCGGAATGGTGCCTTGATTTTATCTATGCCATGCCCGGCAACCAATTTGCACCGGTTGAACTGGCCCTGGCGGGAGCGGTCAACCGCCGCCAGATGTACGCCACGCATCAGCGCCATAGCCTGCTGGCGCAGGTCGGTGCCGACCGTGTACTTGTGGTAGCGGCTAAAGCGCTGCACCACCGCCCCGGTAGCAACAAGCAGGCGGTGGCAATCGCGGTAGATCGGAGGTCACGGTACGCTCATGTTCTTAAATACCCCAATGCGCTTCGCGCCCAATCACGGACGGGTAACACCAACCACCACCAACTAACGCACCAGGCGCAAGGGGTGGTTGAGGTCGCGGTTGAGGCTGAAGGAGCTGCCATTCAAGAAATTAACGAACCAGGCGAAGTCGGCCAGACCATTTGGTTCAGGTGTAGAAGTCCAGTATCCGAATTGCGCATTAGGGAACCAGGTGGCATCAAGGGTGAACGGACCCACGCCGATCAGAATCAGGCCATGCAATTCGGTCAAGGTGGGCAGGCGCCAATCGGTGTAGCCGCACAGGACGCTGGCATTGACGGCATTTTTGTAGCCAATTGAATTGGTCGCCGCGTCAATCTGGCTTTGCGTCGGGGCCACATAACCTGCTACGGCACTTTGGTACTGAAGTGCCGTGGTGCTGTCGTAATTGGTGTAGGTGTTGCCACTGGCCCGCAAGCCACTTTGGGGCTTGCCCTCCCAGGTCAAGCCGGTGGTGGTGTCTTTCACGCAATCGGTGACGGGAAAGGTGCCGACCGTGCTGTAGCGACTGGCAACCGGCGTGGTGCTGGTGTCATTGATGGTCAGACTGCTGCTGGCCGTGGCGATGGCCAGCGTGGCAGTCTCTGTGCCCTCGGTCATTACATCGGCCACCGGGGTGATGGTCAGGGTCGCTGCGTTGCCAAATACCGTCACGCTACCGGTTAGCGGCACGTCAACATCCGGCGCGTTGATCGTGCCGCTGAGCGTGTAACTGAGCTGTGTGCCATCTGCCACGTTGGTGGTGTTGAGGGTGAAGGTTTGCGCCGTACCTTCGTTCACTGTGGCGAAGGTCGGTGTCAGCGTGTAGGTGGACGGGATGACGTTGTTCACGCAAGCCACCAACACATTGGTGACATTCGCCGCAGACATGACACCGCTGCCGTTGCTGACCGTACAAGTCTGCCCGCTGGGCTGGGTTTGCACCGTGACGTTATAGGACGTGCCGGTCGCCAGCGCATTGGGGAATGCAAAGCCGACAATGCTGCATTGCAAGGGGTCACATGAACTGGGGGTCACCGCCACAGTTTGACCGTTGCTGCCCAACACCAGACCAGCATTGTTGCTGCTGGCAGAGCCACCAAGGAAATGCGGTGTGTCCGCCAAACCGGCAGCGCAGCTTGCTGTTGCGCCACCATTGCTGCCAGTGCAACTCCAGCTCCACGGCCCGCTGCCAGCCACTGCGCCAGCGCTGCCGGCACTGCACAGGTTGGCCGTTGGCTGGGTCAGCACGGCGACATTGTTGGCACTGCCACAAACACCGCTTACCGCAACCGGGGTCGTCACGCAGGTCACCAACACACTGCTGACATCGGCGGCTGGCATGGCACCGCTGCCGTTGCTCACCGTACACGTCTGCCCGCTGGGCTGGGTTTGTACCGTGACGTTGTAAGCCGTGCCTGCCAGCAGCCCATTGGGGAAAGCAAAGCTGCCGGCATTGGCA
>CAIQOO010000215.1 GCA_903873485.1 uncultured beta proteobacterium
CGAGATCGGCAAACGCCTCGATTTCCTGATCCAGGAACTGCACCGCGAAGCCAATACGCTGGGTTCCAAGTCTGCCGCGCTGGAGCTCACGCGCATCTCGGTCGATATGAAGGTGCTGATTGAGCAAATGCGCGAGCAGGTGCAAAACATCGAGTAGCGCAGCCAGGGCATAGGCCGTCTGTCGATTGGTTGCTCCACAGTGCCATCCGCAAGGAAGCCCTGCTCACATCCCAGGCAGAAAACCCCTGATCAGCTTCACCCCAGCTTGATTCGACGCAGGTTCTCGATCTGTCCGCTTTCAGCCGCATTGGCAGACGCAGCAGTACACAGGTCGATTTCATGCGGTGAAACGGCCCGGCCATAGACGCGCAGGCCAGTGCAGTTGCCGGCCAGGTCAATGCGCTTTTGCTGCAAGCCGATGTCGCCCTCTTTCATCTCGCCCAAGTGAGCGCGTGGCTGCTGGCTATGCACCAACACAAACACACGTTCGCGCACCGGCCCGAGTTCCAGCCACTTTTGGTAGGGCGCGCCTTGCGGCAAACAGACGTGAAACTGGCCCAGGCGAATGCGCCCGACGTAATGCAGAAACGGGGCATCGCCCATCAGGTTGCGCTCGGCGTGATGAATCACCAGCGTCGGGCTGCCGGGGCACAGCCGCAGCAGCCCCAGGGCCACGCCGGTTTTGCCGGTCGGGCGATAAACATCGGTCTCATCGGGTGGCAGCGGCGCATGGACGGTGAACACCGGCGCGGGTTCGCCAAACAGCTTGGTCACAAATTCATCGGTGCGGCTTTGCAACGCCTGCAACGGGTCGTTGGCACCCTGAAGGCCAAAAAAGCCTTGCACGATTTTCGAGCGGCTGGCGTTGCCGGCCAGCAGCACCTGCACCTGTTGCGGCAGTTGCCCGGCAAACGCCTTTTTCAGCGCGGCATAAAAATTGTGGATGCCAAGCTCGATGCGTTGCTGCAAAAACTGTTCAAGCTCGGCCATTGCAAGCTCCAGTTCACACGGCACTTTTTTGCCATCGCGCCCGATCAGGTCAATTTTTTCAACGCCAGTGCTGTTGCTTTGCTCGCCGCTTTCCCAAAACGGACGCAGCCGCGCCATCAGCATCAGGGTGTTGGTGGCAGCCGCCTGGGTACGCTCCAAAAACAGCTCAGAGCCTGGAAAATCTGGCGCATCCAGCGGCCGGGTGAAACTGATTTTGTTTTTGCGGCAGACCGCGATGTTGTGGCAAAAGGTGCGATACGCCAGATGTTCGAGCAAATTCTCGCCACCCAAAAAGGCATCGCCGCCGCTGCCAAAATGCTCAAACACGGTTTCCCAGCCTTGGTCGTCGGCCTCGGTTTCGGTAGGAAGCCGGTAGTAGCCAAAATCAAAATCGGTGGTGCCGCCGCCAAAGTTAAACACCGCGTAGGCGACACCTTCGGCGGTTGGCGCTATGTTCAGACAGCGCAAGGCGGTGGCGGCGTAAGCGGCTGGTTCGCTGGCCCTCATATGACATCGGCACCACGACTTCTCGATCAGTTGGCCAGCCTGACGGCCATCAGAGACATCGAACTGATTGAATTCAGTCTGCTCAAGACCATCAAAGGCTCGCTGTCGCCGCGCAGCTTGAGCCTGATTCGCCTCAACAGCAAAGGCCAGCCGTCGATGGAGATCACCTATGGCGATGAGAAATGCGCCATCCGCCATGATGACCTGACGCTGTCGCCACACATGCAGCTTGCCGACGAGAACCTGCGTGGCACCGACACGCCGGTTTATTCAACCCGGCTGGAGCACGGCATTTTTACCGTCTTTGCCCTGACCAGCACCCGCACCAGCCGCAGCTACCTGCAGATGACAACCGACATCACCCTGTCCAAGCTCGACAGCCACATGATGCTGGGGGTGTTGCAAATTTACCGCAATTTTGTCAGCCTGATGCAGCACTCACAGACCGATCAACTCACCGGGCTGGCCAACCGCAAGACATTTGACGAATGCGTGGCCAAGGTTCACGAACTGATTCCGCAAGACTTGGAGCCGGTTGCCAATGAGCGGCGTTGCCCCAGGCAGTTGAGCTATTGGCTGGTGATGGTTGATATTGACCACTTCAAGCTGGTCAACGACCGCTTTGGTCACCTCTACGGCGACGAAGTGCTGGTGCTGCTGTCGCAGCAGATGAAAGCCTCGTTCCGCGAAGACGATATGATTTTCCGCTTTGGTGGCGAAGAGTTTGTGCTGATCATTCGCTGCTCGGACCATACAGCCTGCCAGACCACGCTGGAGCGTTTTCGGTTGCAAGTTGAAAACCGGTCGATTCCCCAGGTTGGCACCGTCACCATCAGCATGGGTGTCACCCGCATGGCACGCGATACCTTTCCGGCCACCATGGTTGATTACGCCGATCAGGCGCTCTACCACAGCAAGCGAAGCGGTCGCAACCGGGTGACTTTTTTTGATGATCTGGTAGCGCAGGGCCTGGTGACCGTGACCAAGATCGAGTCTGCCGAGATTTCGTTTTTTTAGCCGGCGCTGTCACCGACTGCCACATTGGCATGCCGGCAAATCCGCCCCGCCTGCTGCCCAAACCGGTCCCTTGACGACAGCGGTGCCGCCAGACTCCATGTCGCCGGTCAGGCAGCCTCCGGGTAAAAATAGTTCTTTTGCAACAGCCGCCCCGGCAGCGCCGCCACCGCTTGGTGAATCGCGCCAATATGCGCCGGCGTAGTGCCGCAGCAGCCGCCGACGATATTCACCAGACCCTCAGCCGCAAATTCGCCGATCAGGCGGCTGGTGACTTCTGGCGTTTCGTCAAAGCCGGTGTCGCTCATCGGGTTGGGCAGGCCGGCATTGGGGTAGCAACTGATGAAGGTGTCGGGCGCGGCGCGGTTGAGTTCCTGAATATAGGGGCGCATCAGCGCAGCACCCAACGCGCAGTTCAGGCCAATTGCCAGCGGTTGCGCGTGGCGCACGCTGTGCCAGAAAGCGGTGACGGTCTGGCCGCTCAGAATGCGCCCGGAGGCATCGGTGACGGTGCCGCTGATGATGATCGGCAGACGCTCGCCGCTGGTCTCGAAAAACTCGTCAATCGCAAACAGCGCCGCCTTGGCATTGAGCGTGTCAAAAATGGTTTCCACCAGCAGCGCATCGACACCGCCTTGCACCAGCGCCGCAACCTGCTCGTGGTAAGACGCGCGCAGCTCCTCGAATGTGATGTTGCGCGCGCCGGGGTCGTTGACATCGGGGCTGATGCTGGCGGTCTTGGGTGTCGGCCCCAACGCACCCAGGGCAAAACGCGGCTTGTCCGGGGTGGAAAACTTGTCGCAGGCGGCGCGCGCCAGTCTGGCCGATGCCAGGTTCATCTCAAACGCCAGCTCCGCCATGTCGTAATCCGCCTGGGCAATGCGGGTGGCGCCAAAGGTGTTGGTCTCGATCATGTCGGCGCCGGCCGCGAGGTAGCGCTCATGGATGTCGGTGATCACGTCGGGGCGCGTCAGGCTCAGCAACTCGTTGTTGCCCTTGATGTCCTTGTGAAAGTCCTTGAAACGCACGCCCCGGTACTGGGATTCGTCAAGCTTAAAGCGCTGGATCATGGTCCCCATGGCGCCATCGAGCACCATGATGCGACGGTTCAGAATGTTGGGCAGATTTTGTCCGCGGGTGTAGGGTGTCTTCATGGGCCGGTATTGTAGAAAGGCCCCGGCAGCCCATGCGCCGATTCATTTCTGACGTATCATTTTGGCCGGTCCGGGACGCGCAGGGCCGGGTGATCGGGGTTTTGGCCGGGATCATCGACTTGCAAGCCGCTAATTTTCTGGACCGCATCACCGGCAACCGCCATGGCAACAGCGGCGAGACCTTTATCGTTTCGCCACAAACCCGGATGATGGTGTCCACTTCCGACAAAAAACGCATCATGAAAGTGCTGCCCGCGCCCGGCGTCAGCCCGTGGATTGATCGCTTCATGCAGGGCTACGAAGGAACGGCGGTGTGGTGGTCAACCCGCATGGCCTGGAAGTGCTGGCATCGGTCAAGCAAGTGCCAATTGCAGGCTGGTACACCTCGGTCATTCTGTCCACCAGCGAAGCCTTTGCCCCGATCAATGCCATGCGATCCATCCTGCTGACCGGCCTGCTGCCCTTGATGACCTTGCTGGCGGGCGGGCTGATCTGGTGGGCGCCCTGATTGGCGGCTTCAACCATCTGCTGCAGGTGCTGGCGCAGCGGCAGCAGGCCCTGCAAGAGAGCGAGGCCCGCTTTCGCGCCCTGGCCGACAACGCCTCGGCCCTGGTCTGGATGACCGGGGTGGACTCGCGGGCCAGCTATTTCAACCAGATCTGGCTTGACTTTACCGGGCGCAGCCTGGCGCAAGAGGTCGGCAATGGCTGGGCGCAAGGGGTCCACCCAGATGATTTGCAGCGCTCTGCCCGTGCCTACCAGAGCGCTTTCGGCGCGCGGCAAGCCTTCAGCATCGACTACCGGCTGCGCCGCTTTGACGGGGTTTATAGCTGGCTGACCTTGCATGGTGCGGCGCGCCATGACGACCAGGGCGCGTTTTTGGGCTACATCGGCACCGGCATCGACATCACCGAGCGTAAGCAGTCCGAAGAAAAACTGCAACTGCTGGCCAGTGTCTTCAGCATCGGGCACTATGTGGCGCTCATTTCAGACATCACGGCCCTGAAACAGCACGAAAGCCAACTCCAGCACATCGCCCATTTTGATGCGCTGACCCAGTTGCCCAACCGCACGCTGCTCGGCGACCGCCTGCAACAGGCGCTGGCCGGAGCACAGCGACGCGGCCAGTTGCTGGCGGTGGTTTTTCTGGATATGGATGGTTTCAAGGCCATCATCGACCAGCACGGGCATGAAGCCGGTGGCCAGTGTCGGCGTGACCTTTTACCCGCAAGCCCAGGAGATCGAAGCCGACCAACTGCTGCGCCAAAGGCCAGGCAGATCACGCCATGTACCAGGCCAAGCTGGCCGGCAAAAACCGCTGCCAGGTGTTTGAGGATCAATAAGGGTTGGCAAACCCCAGCCGCACGGTGCAGCGCTGTATCGGGCAGCTTGCCAAATTGCCGGGAAAGCGCCAGTTGTTTTCTAGAATTTATAAGAAATCGGCCTCTAGCCCTTATGGAATAAGCGCTGCTAGCTATACATAACAGAGCATTTCAAATCAGCCCAGTGGCTGGCTCAGGCGGCTGCGGCTGGGCACTGGCAAGAATCGCAACCGTCAAATTGTCTTGCCCGGCACGCGCCTTGGCCAAAGCCAGTGCGACAAGCTCCTCGGCCAGTTTTTGTGCGTCACTATCCGGACATGCGGTGATTTCCGCTTCGTCCAGCGCGGCATAAAGCCCATCGCTGCACAGCAAAACCAGGTCACCTGCCAACAGTGCCAACGGCTGCGGGTTTTGATCAATCAAATCCAGTTCGGGCAGCCCCAGGCAACTGGTCAGTGCCGCGCGCTCGGGGTGGTTTTGGGCTTGTTGCGGGCTGATTAACCCGTCGGCAGCGTCGCGGTCAAGCGCAATGGCCAAAACATGATCTTCGGTCAACTGTGTCAATCTGTTTTTTCGCAGCAAATACAGGCGACTGTCACCAACCGACACCCAATGCAAGACCTCGTCATGAATCACGGCGGCGACCAGCGTGGTGCCAACTTCTTCACCGACCTGTTGCGCCAAATTGACAACCGCTTGATTGGCCGCATCCAGGGCTTGCAGCAGCGCCATTGGCACACTCTCTTCGACCGGTTTTGCCATGTAGCGGTGCAAAAAAGTCTGCACTGCCGACTGGCTGGCTTCACCGCCGCAGGCCATGCCGCCCATGCCATCGGCCAGCACCACCAAAACACCGCCGTGGGCGACAAAAGCCAAGTCATCCTTGTCGCTAAAGCCAAAGGCATCCTGCTGGCTGCTGCGTGCGCCAATATGCTGACAGTTGCCGGGGTTGACTTGCATCAGGAACCTTTTAAAACCGTCAGACGCAACTCGGTTCGGCCCAGCAGAATCAGATCGCCATCGCCCACCCTGCGCCGCCCCTTGATGGGGGAACCATTGATTGCCGTGCCGTTGGTGGAACCCAGGTCATCGACAAACAGCAGGCCAGCCTCGGCAGACAAAACGCTGTTTCGGGATGAGATCTCGCTGTCGTCGTCAATCACCACGGCGCAACTGGCAGCGCGGCCCAGCACAGTGTCTGCGCCCACTTCGGTGCGCCATTCACGCCCACGCTGTGCGCCCGAGACGGCGGTGAGTTGAATCGCTATGCCGGGCCGGGTTTTTTGCATGGCTGTGGCGGGTAAATCAGCAACCGCTGTGCGAACCGTCCGGGCCGGGCGGCTATCGGGCGCGGCGGCTGGCTCGGGTGCTGGCGGCAGCGGGACTGGTTTTTTGCGGCGGAACAACCAAAAGCCCAGAAGGATGACAAGGCCTGCTCCACCCGCCGCCAGCCCTACCCACCAAGCCGGCAAGCTGCCAGCGGCCTGGGGTGCCACGGCTGGCACCGGCGCAGACTGGGGCAAGCCCGGCGGCGCAGGTGTCGATACCGACGACACCGGCGGCACAGCGCCAGGGATCAGGCGCACCTCGCTGCTGGCGGTCAATACCCGCTTGTCGGCCTGCAGCTTGACGCGCAACGGGTAGGCCCGGCCATCACCGGGGCAGGTGGCGCAATCGAGCAGCAGCAGGCTGGCCTCATGGATGGTGCCGTTGAGTTCGGTGTAAATCTGTGCCAAAGGCTTGTCGCCAGCCGCCATAAAGGCACCGCCCGAGGCGTGCGCAAAAGCGCCCAACTGCTTGAAGCCTTGTTCTTTGTCACTGGCAGCAACCGTGGCTGCGGCAAAGCCAATGGCATAAATTGGCACCGGTTCCTCCTTGATGCGTGCCAGCGTGTCTTCCCGCGTGCTGTCACCTGCGGCATCCGCCATGCCATCGGTCAGGGTGACGATGACGCGGCGGCGGGGCAGATCAGCATCTTCGCGCCGTCCGAGGTCAAGGGCGCGGATTAGCCCATCGTTCAGTCGGGTGTGAAGATCAACCAGCGCCAGTTCGGCAATTTTTGCCTTGAGCACGGCTTTGTCTGCCGTGAAGTCTTGCACGGTCTTGACCGATTCACCAAAGCTGACAATGGCGGCGCGGTCTTTGTCGCCCATTTTTTCAGTCCATTGCACCAGCGCGCTGCGGATCTGGGCCAACTGATCGGGCTTGAGCGATCTGGAAACATCGACCAAAAAGATCGTGGCGATGCCTTCACCGGTGCTGGAAAAGGACTGAAAGGACTTGGGCCGGGCCGGGTAAGGGCCAATGTCGGCCTGGAGGTGTTCGGCTTGGAGGTTGGCGACTGCCGTGCCGTTTTCAGAGCGAATATCCAGATAAACCGCCACACTGGGCGTGGCAGCGCGGGCCTGAAGAATGCGCAAGCTGCTGGCAGCAGAATTCGTTGTGGCGGCGGCAGACGCTGAAGCTGGCAACGCCGTAGCGGATGCGCTTGGTGCAGCAGACGCTGCTGCTGATGCAGCGGGTGCCGCCGATGCAATGGCGACAGGCGCACTTGCGGGCAGCGCTTCAGGCGCGGCAGCGGCCACTTGTGCCAGCCCCAGCAGCCAGCCCAAAAACAAACGGTGTTGTTGCTTCATTCTTGCCTCCCCACATACAAACGGTTGATCAAATTGCGTAGCGTGTAATGCCCGGCCTCATTGACGCTGCGCTCCTCACGCGCCTGCACCAGGTTCATCAGCAGCACCAGAAAGGCGCTTTGCACCAGTGCCACCAGCGTGGTGTAAAACGCCACTCCCAAGGACGATGTCAGCGCTTTCAGGTTGACCTGCTCGGGGTTGATTTGCTCCATGGCCAGCGCAATGCCGATAACGGTGCCGATAAAGCCGATGGTCGGAATCACCCAGACGATGTAGCGTGCCAGCGCATAACGCAGATCAACCCGGTGCGCGATCAACTCCAGCGAACTGTTGAGCACGCTCACCGTTTGATCAACCGAGCGGCTGGCCTGAAACTGCAAAATGCACAGATCAATCAGATAGGGCAAAAAGCCGTGTTCGCCGTTGAAATTGCCGCTGGTCTGGCGGCGAATGGCAGGCAGGTCTGGCGACTGCAACACGCATTCGGCATCTTCGGGCAACAGGTGCTGCGCCACAAAGGCAAATTCACGTTCAGCCACCCGCCAGCGCACAAAAAACTCGCCCAGGCCGACAAAGAAAAACAGGTGCATCACATTCTGTATGGTCAGCGGGTAGGGAAAAGTGGTGGTGGCGGCATCAAGCAAGATGATGCCCGCCTGCCCCTTGCCCAGCAGCACCGTAGCCACGCCGATAAAAATGCAGCCCGCCAGCAGCGACAGCCCAAACACCAGGCCCCGATGCGGCAGCAACCAAATGGATTTCATACGCGACACACCTCGCAGCGCTGGTTTTTGACCTTGACCGCGCCGCACGCGCAGCGCACCAATCCGGCACCTTCTGGCGGCATGGCGGCAGCGGCGACTGGCGAAGCCTTTTGGCGCACATTGCCAGCAACGCCTGTCGCTGGATGCTGGCCATCAATCGCCCGCAACAGTTCAGCTACCGGCATGGTCACCGTGCCAAAGCGCAGCACATCGCGTGGCGACACCAGTTCTTGCCGCACCGGAACCTGCGCACCGCCGAAACGCAGCAACATCGTGCCCTGGGTACTGCGGCAGTCGGTGACCAGCAGCCGGCCATCAACCAGAAAAGCCAGTTCGGCATGCAGCCGGCTGACCGACTCGTCGGCCAGCACAATGTCGCAAGTGGGTGCGCGGCCTATGGTGTATTTGCGTTCAGGGTAGGTCATGGCTGCATTAACCCAGCGACGTGGCCTGCGCCAATTCAAGCATCTTGTCCAACAACTCCTTGAGCTTGGGACATTGGCGGTAGGCCACATCGGGGTCCAACCGGCCAAAAAGCTCTTTGCCATTCACCACCTTTTTATAAGACCGCTTGGTATGGGCGCTATACAAACGATCCAGCAGCTTGGCGGGTGGCTCGTCAAAGTTGACCGTTTCAGGGTGCGCCACTTTAGCTGGAAATGACTTTTTGACATCAGCCGGAAAGATTCTGGGGTCACTCAAAAGCCAAGCCTCGACTTCATGCACTGCAAAAAACTGAAAAAACCTGGGGTGCTTGACTTGATCCTCAATATGCTTTCTAGCCCAAGCGTAGCGTGCGTCAGTAGCTATCAAATGTGATGGGTAAAAAGTCGGGCCGTACAGGTCAAGCAAAGAAATCACGGCAATCAGGTCGGCCTTGGCCGGGCCATTCAAGTGCATATTGGCTTTGAGCGGCGCGTCTTTCAACAGTGCAGCCCAACCGTCAAAACGCACGGTTCTGATGCCCACCGGCTGGTCTAAGCGGGGGTCAAGCCAGCGTTTTAGAAAAGCGGGTAAGGCAATGTCTTCGGTATGGCCTTCCACAAACAGCACAAACCTCATGCCATTTGCTCCAGTTCACCCGACTTGAACAGGCTACCCAGCGAGTATTCCTTCAGCCAGTAATCTAGTTGACCGGCATCGAGCGTGTGCAGCGTGGTTTCACCATTGGCCCACTTGGCCACCGTGGTGGTGGGCCTGACCTCGGTGAATGCATCGAGAAACTGGGGCGAATGGGTAGTGAAAATAATCTGCGCCCGCCTGGAAGCCTCCACTGCAAATTCCGCAATCAGGGGCAGCATGGCCGGGTGCAAGCCAGTTTCTGGCTCGTCAATGGCAATCACCGGTGCCAGCGACGGACTGGCCAGCACGGTCAGTAAAAACAAAAAGCGCAACGTGCCGTCTGAAAGTTCAGCCGCTGACTGTTCACGCTTTAGCGACTTCCAGCGGATGCGCAGTTGAATGCGCTGATCGGCAGCAGGCGGGAAAACCAGCTCTTCAAAATCATCGCCAAAGGCGGCCTGCATGGCGGCGTTGATGTCGTTTTTAAAGTCCCGGTCACCGGTGTAAAGGGTATGCAGCACAGAGACCAGGTTTTGCCCATCGGGGTCAACCCGCTTTTCCATGCGCGATATGGCTGATTGGCGGATGGAAGCTTCAGGGCGGGTATCCAGATCGCGGTAAATGGCGAAAGACACAAGCTGCCGTTGAAACGCCGGTATGGCATTGTTGATGGTGAAGGGACCGGCGGAAATGGACAGTAGACTTTCTTCGTCCGACACATATTCACCCGGCGTGACAAAAGTGCGTTCGCTGTCATCAAAAATGATGGCATGACTGCCAACGCGTTCTAAAAATTTGAATGGCTTCTTTTCGGTTTTTTTTCTTTGCTTGACAGAGTTGATCAGGCGTTCGTTGTCAACTCTATAGGTGCTGCTGGCACCAAGTCGAACCAGCTCAAACTCGTAGCACTCTGGGTCAACCGAATGGTCAGGCTTGACTTCGATAACAAATTTGATCGACCGGGCCACACCATCCCAAACAATGGGATCCATGCCGCCAAGCGATTGAATCGTCTTACCCAATTTGCCTTGTGCAGAGATTGAGATCAATTCAAGGCATCGCAATAAGTTAGATTTACCTGAGCCGTTGGGACCAATGATGATGTTGAGATTACTTGGTGACCAGATTAGGTTTTTTAAAGAACGAAAGCCTTCGATATGCAATCTAATAATTTTCACTACTTATCCTTCCTTGAATCGATCAAACCAGATATACAAGCAAAAAAACTATATATCCAGCATATTTTCATCATTCCACATTGTCACATGAATAAAAATTTAATCAATAATTTATTTTTTAATACAGTGAATTTTGGTTAAATAATCAGCAACCTTATCCATCTCCGGATATACATATGGCTTGGTAACACCCAGTCTTGAAAGCGATTTCTGATCAATGGCGCTGCCAATACATATCTTGGTCAGTTTGCGTATCGGGTGAAAGTCAGATGCAAGTGATGCATCAAGGCGCAGCACATTGGTCAAACTCGTATCGTTCACTAGAAGTTTGATGGATTTGGCTGCGTCTGTCAGGTTCATGCCAAACAGCAAAAAAGCACCCTTTTGCCCAAGTAATCTCGCATTCGTGTATTTTGGTTTAACGCACAACACTGAAAAAAGATGTGCGGGATCAATCAGAGCGCGGAAATAGGTTTTCTCCTCGCAAATATCATGCAGCAGAAAATGAACGCTGGTTTTCTTGTTAAATCCATCTCTATCATGCAGAAAATGCGCCGCATCTCGGTGCAAGGCTGTCTTTGACTTATCGGTTGTTGCGCCGTCTACCAAAGGGGATTTGGCCAGATTAGCCATCACGCTGACAGCATCTGAATCGTAGTATTTCACCATCTCGTGATCAATCTCCAGCACATACAGCACGCCAGTCGCACCATCTTTCCGATTATCCAATGCAAAATATAATGCGCTAAGCACATCTTCACTCATATCCAGCATGCGAGTAGGAGCCTGATAATGTTGCATGCGTGCCAGTTTGTCAAAGGCGGTCTTATCGGCGGTAAATTCATGGTCGTTAAAACGTTGCATTTCCCGATAAATTCGGTGCTCACGTTCCAAAAATCCCCGAAAAACAGAAGGCGTTAGTGCATGCTCGCGATGATCTGCGTTTTCACCACGAAAGTACAGCAAATTTTCTTCATTCGTTTTTACAATTGAAAGGACTTCCTTGATTAGTGCATCAATACTTGCAACTTCAATAATGTCAACCTCAAATTTTATTGCCATGGTTATACACTTATAAGATTAGTTTTATCGGAAAAGACTATTTTCTGCCTAATAATTAAGGCGCTGGCTTAAGCTGCACCCAAGCCTTCCCATCGAAGCGTATCACCGAATTGTTATTGCAAACCAGTTCGCGATATCCATTACTCTGGGTCTTAAGGACACCAACGCGGCTGCAGTAAGTGTCTGGCACAAAATCAATTTTCTGAGTCAAACCATCAGGAAGGGGCAAAGTGCATGAAGTGTAAACTTGATGTCTCCACCAGAAATAACACGAAATTATCTCGAACTTACCGTCCATATCCAGATCGACATCCATCGTGCCATTTTCATCATATTCATTAAGTATCTTGACCTCAGCGGTAGTCTCAAGCACGCGGTGCTGTGTGCTTCGCACTTTAATCGCCTTACGCCCGTCAAAACCCCAGTATTCAGTTGCGTCGTCAGACACGGACTTGACTAGGGAACGGCCACCTTCAGTCACGATTTTTCCACCATCGACCGGGGCCATAACAATTTTGCCATCCACAACGGTGATGAACATGGAGTCATTCATTTGCCCAGAGCCTCCATAGTTGCGTGTAATTTCAACGAGTGCATCCATGATGCCGTCGCCGTTGAAGTCTTTCTGTGCTATCAGGGCAACAGGTGTTTTACCGGGCTCTTCACCAGGCACTTCGATGCGCTTATCGTTGATCAAAGCAAACACAGTGGTTCCCGGGCTATTAGGGAAGTATTCAAATGATTTCTTTTCTTGTATATATCTGACGGTTGCGGCTTTTAAGGCACCGCTGCCCACCGCCGCAACAGGTTTCATCTCGGGTGTTGCCTCTACTGAACCGGGCTCGGAAACAATCGGCACTGTTTTCGTATCTTTTAAGTTTCCGCTGCCCGCCGCCGAAATAGGTTTCATGCCGGGTTTTGCCTCTACTGAACCAGGTTCGGCAGCAGTCGGAACTGTTTTCATTTCCTCTCTGTTAGCTATAACCACAAATGAAATGACGATCACTAATGCCAGTGCGAGGATTGCCCTAAATACTTTCTCGCCTATTTTTGTTTTGTCCTGATTCGAATCGATAGGGTTTTGTCTTACTATCTCGTCCCGACCGGGAAATTCAACCTTATTGAGATTCGGTAAATCTTTTTCTTGCACCGCAGCGGGCTCACTTCCCTCCAACAGCAACGCCTGAAACGCCATCATCCGTTGCGGTCGATTCTTGTGATCATTGGCCAGCCCTAGCCGAAGCGCCTCGGCCAGCCTTGCTGATACCCCCAGCGCAGGGATGTCCAGTTCATCTTTCGATAACCTCTCCGTCGCAGGCGGCGGCGCTGCCCCCGCCACTGCGTGATAAAGCACCGCCGCACTGGCATAAATATCCGTCCATGGCCCTTGCTCGCCGCGTCGGTGGTATTGCTCGTATGGCGCATAGCCTTCAGACAGCACCACCGACAGGCTGCGGCTGCGCTCGCTCATGGCTTGGCGGGCTGCCCCAAAGTCCAGCAAAATGGCCCGGTTGCCGGTGGTCAGGTAGATGTTTTGCGGCTTGATGTCGCGGTGCAGAAAGTTTTTGGCATGGACTTCGCGCAGGCCGTCCAGAATCGGCATCAGGATGTCCACTGCCGTTTTCTCTGGCAATTTGCCTTGTGGCTGCTGCGCCAGATAGTCGGCCAGCGTGATGCCGTCGTAATAGTCCATCACCAGATAGCCGGTGCCGTTTTCTTCAAAGAAGTTGCGTACCCGCACGATATTGGCGTGATCAAACCGGGCCAGCGTGCGGGCTTCTTGCAGAAACTGGGTCAGGCCGTAGCGAAAGTGCTCCGCATCGTCAGCAGAGTGCGCACTGATGGTGGCATGGTCGCCGTCGCGCCCGGCCAAGTCACGCGGCAGGTACTCCTTGATGGCGACTTTGGTTTCCAGCTTGGTATCAAACGCCAGATAGGTGATACCAAAACCGCCCGGCTTGCCCAGCACTTTGCCGATCAGGTATTGGCCGTTGTGCAGCAGCGTGCGGTGTGGCAAGACCAACGGGCCACGCTTTTGGCTTTCGTCATAGCAGCAATGCGGGCAGATGCTGGTGTGGTGGCCCTTGTCGGCAAAGCAGCCGGGGCAAAGCGTGGCGAGGGGTGTGGCTGCGCTGGTCATTGATTTTTACTACCCCTGGGTTGTTGGCCTGATTTTGACAGCAAAAGCTGCGCCAGTTTGATGTCAATGGCTGGCAAACACGACCGACAGGCTGGGGGCGTCCAACACCGCATCCGTCCATTGTTCAAGTTGCTCAAGGCTTGCTGCTTGCAGTCGGGCCAGGGAGGCTTCTGGCAAGTCACCAAAGCGGCGGCGCAGCAGCCGCTGCAAAATGTTGACGGCTTCTTTTTGACGACCTTCAACCTCGCCTTCAATTTTGCCTTCAATCTTGCCCTTCGCACGTTCCGAGCGTCGCTCGCTGATCTCGTCGCGCAGCGCACGTTCGCGCACAAACGCCTGGATGCGGGTTTCTTCGTCCGCGCTAAAGTCTTTGAGACGCTCCAGCGCCTGTTGGACTGGGGCATAAGCGATCTGGGTCATGGTGGTTTCCTCTTGCCAATGTTCAAAAAATGTCAACCAGGCGGCCAGTCCGGGCTGGACACCGCCCAGCCGGTCGGCCTTGCGCATTTCAATGATATTGAGCTGCAACTCGCGCCCGAGTCGCACGGCGGGCTGCCAGCGGTCGCGCATCTCAAAACACCACACCGCCTGCTGCTGCTGGGCTGGCTCTTCAAACAGGTCAAAGTCGAGCAGATGAATGCCAATGGCGGGCTTGAGCTGGTCGTAATCTTGTCCGCCCTTGAGTTGCCCGGTCAGGGTATTGGCCAGATAGTAGGTGCTGCGCGGGCTATAGGTGTTGAAACGGCGCACTTGCATTTCGATGTTGAAGTGGCTGCCTGCGTCATCGCGGGCCAGCAGGTCAAGCACGATGAATTTGCCGGTCAGCTCGGCCGGGGTGATGTGCGGGTTGAGCACCTGCACCACTTGTACCGGTGCCTCGTCGCTGCGCACGTCGTTGATCAGCGCGGCCAGCAGTTCGGGGGCATTGGCAAACAGCTTTTTGAAAACGAAGTCGTTTTTGGGGTCGAGCAAAGGTGCCGGGCTGGCCGGTGGGCGCAGATGCGGGCTGGCTTGGGGCGTTGCGGCTGGCATCTGGAGTGGTTTCTTTTTCATTTGCTGGTGCGAAAGCGCAAAAGTGCTGCACTGCGGCCTTGGCCTCTAAACCCACTTGAAACGGTCACCGCAAAACGGCACAAACAGCAGCTTGGTTTGACCCATTTCGATGTTGTCATAGGGCTTCAATTCAGTCGGAGTGGCGACTTCGTCATCGTTAAGGTAAATGATGCCCCGACCCTCGCCAGGTGTGAGCAAGTAGCTATTCTTTTTGGGGTTGAAACTGATCACGGCGTGGTTGTCGCGCGAGATGGCATCGTCACCGCCGATGCAAATGTCCATGCTGGGGTCGCGCCCGACAAAGTTGCGTTCACTGCGGATGCGGTAGTCGCGGCCTTTTTCGGGGCCTTCTATGCACACCAGCCAGCCCACCACCGGGTCGATGCCCATTTTTTTGCGCACCACGCCCACGGTGGCACCGGGGTCGCGCTCGGCAAAGGCGGGTTTGGCCTGGCCTCTGGCTACCGTGGGGCTGTCTCCATTTGGCCGGGCTGGGGCAGCGTAGCCGGTGCGTGCGGCAGCAAGCGTGGGCTGAATGTGCAAATTGGTCACACCGCAGGATGGGCAGGTGGTGTGCTTGTCTGAATCAAAATAGTGACCGCTGTCACAACGCTTCATGGCCATGAATGTCCCTTGCATTTATTGCTGGTGTGATTGTCTGCCTACCGAATAGTGACCTGGCCCTGTGCGCCAACGCTCACTGTTGCCACCAAATATTTTTCTTGTTTTACCGATAGCCTGGTGGCTGGCAGTGCCGTAGCACCATCGCGGTGAATGACGCTGCCTGTCACAACAGGCGTGTCATTGACCCCGTGAAGATTGTAGAGCGTGGCATAAACGCGGTAGTCGCCAGCGGCAGCGCTGGGGTTGCGCCAGACTTCATTGCCGGGGCCATACTGGCTGTCAACGCTGAGTTCGCCGGGCTGGCCCGGATAGGTCTTGTTTTCGTACCAGAATTCTGTGCCGCCGGGGTCCACCACATGCAGGTCAACATCCTGGTATTGGGTGTCCCACTGGATATGCACCAGCAGGAAGGTTTTGGCAAGCTGCTGGGCGGCGGCATCGGCACGCTGGCGGCTTTGGTCGGCCTCGGCCTGGGCGGCTTGTGCCGTCTGAACTGCCTGGCGGGCGGTGTCTTGCGCAGCGCGAGCTTGTTTGAGTTCTTGTTGGTAGTCGATCGACTCCTTTTTGTAATACGGCAGCAAGATGACCATGATGATCAAAAACGCGCCCATAGCCCCCGAGATCACGTCGAGCATCGACAGGTTGAAGATGTTGATGTCGCGGTTGCGTCGCCTCATGGCTGCGCTTCCAGACAAAAAATTGCTGTCGCGGTGTAGTTGTCGTGGCTGGCAGGGGCGTGGTGCTTCAGGATCAGCGCCATTTGGTTCAGCCAGTCGGTCGGTGTGGATGATTTGGCCAGCGTGGCCTGCATGTCTGCCTCGGTGACAAACTCCCAGAAACCATCGGTACACAGCAAAAAGGCATCGCCTGCTTGCAATGCCACCGCCTTATCCAGAATGGTGCTGCGCAATTTGCCGCTGTTGCCCAGGCTGCGGGTCAGGCGATTGCGGTCTTCGTGGTGGCGAATTGCCTCCGGGCTGAGGTTACCGGCATCCACCATCATCTGCGGCACGCTGTGATCTTTGGTCTGCCCCACGATCAGGCCGTTGGCAAAATGGTAGAGCCGCGAGTCGCCGACATGCGCCCACCAGGCTTGTACATCCTGCAACATCAGCAACACCACGGTACTGCGCATGGCGCTCAGCCGGTCATGGTCTTGCTGGCCTTGCAAAATGGCTTGATGTGCCAGGGCCAGCAGGCGGCCCAAATGCTCGCCGGAAAATTCAGGCGTGTTTTGGCAGGCATCCATGATGGTATTGACTGCCAGGTTTGATGCCACATCACCGCCGCCGTGGCCACCGAGTCCGTCTGCCACCACCCAGCAGCCCTGCCCCTGCGAGAGCTGCAGGCTGTTGGCTGCATCTTCGTTGACCTTTCGGCCACCGGGGTGTGACAGTGTGGCGTGGGCAAATTTCATGGTGTTGTCTCCAAGGCAACTTCAAATTGACAGTGCCGATTGGCCAGATAGAAGCGATCCCCCGGCTTGAGGCGGTGCGGTTGGCCTGAATCGATGCGCTCACCGTTGTCGAGAAAAGTGCCGTTGCCAGTCCAGCAGTCTTCCAGCCAAAAAGCCGCAGTGGCCTGATCCCAGCGCACCGTGCAATGCCGACGCCCGATGTTGGCGGCATCGGCAGGCAGCACCAGTTGGCACAGGCTGGCATCGCGCCCGATGGCAATTTTTTCGTTGTCCAGTGGAACGTTGGTATTGGCGTAGGGGCCGGTGATGCCGCGCAGGACTGGGGTTTGGGCAGCTTTTGCAGGATTGGCAACATGCCCGGTGACCAAGCCGCGCCTGCGGGTCAGCGCATCCTTGAGCATCACTCGGCGGCGCGGATTCACCAGCAAGCCGACCGCCAGCATCGTCAGGCCCATCGTCAACCCAAGCAAGGTGAATAAAACTGGCTGTCGGCCAAACTCTGCCGTGAAGGCGTTGGGCTTGGAACGTGCTGCCTTGAACGGCAGGTGCAGACGCTCCAGTTCCACCAGCAATTCATCGGAAAGTATCGCCCAGGCAACGCCTTCGCCCAGCGGCACCCGCTGTTGCCGCAGGCCTTGCGGTGCAGCAGGATCAACCACCAGCACGGCGGTCATGGACTTTTGCACGTTGATGCCCACCACCAGGCCCAACTCATTGAACAGCGGCCCGCCTGAATTGCCAGGATTGACGGGCGCGGTGATTTGAATATGCCGCACCGTGCCTTCAGGCGAATCAAGTTCGGTGAACTTGCTGATGATGCCTTCGGCAAAAGACACCCGGCCAAAGTCACGGATAGAGCGCAGCGCGGCACCGGGATAGCCCGCAACAATGACCCGATCACGCTCGTCCATGGCGCTGCGGGTGGCAAAGCTGACGGCTTGCCCGCCTGGATTTGTTTCGACACGGAGCACCGCCAGGTCTTTGGCGGCTGATTGCCAAATCACCGCTGCCTGAACCAGCTCGCCATTGGCAGCCATGATGCCGGCCTTGCCGCCCTCATCGGTGCAGGCAATGACATGGCGATTGGTGACCAGATGTTTGCCGTCAGCCACCAGAAAACCGGAGCCAGTGCCGACGTTGATGGACGAAACCAGGCAAACCACCGGCACCGTGCTGGATCGCATGGCTTCGGTCAGGCTGTCGGCACTGGCACGGGTTGACCCGGCAAGGCTGAAAATCAGCACCAGCACCACGAAATTGCCTGGCAAGGAAAACTCGCCGTCAGTGTGTTGTTGCTTGCGTTGGTTCAATTTCGAGTCGTAGTTAAACATATTCCAGATTTGAGGATTAATACGGGTTGTCAAACCCCAGCCGCGCCATGATGTCGCTCTCGCGCAGTTCCATCACTTGCGCGTCTTCATCTTCGTCATGGTCCCAGCCCTGGGCATGCAGCGTGCCGTGGATCAGCAGGTGGGCGTAATGCTCTTCCAGAGTTTTGCCCTGCTCCTTGGCTTCTTGGGCCACCACCGGCGCGCACAGCACCAGGTCGGCAGTGACGACCGGCTCTTGCGTGTAGTCAAAGGTCAGCACATTGGTGGCATGGTCTTGTTGGCGGTAGTCGCGGTTGAGCGCCCGGCCCTCGGCTGCATCGACGATGCGCACGGTGATTTCGGCATCGTCTTGCAGCGCGGCGCGCAGCCAGCGGATCACTTTGTGGCGCGGCAGGGCGGCGCGGTGCAGCGCGGCATCGGGCAGCTTGCCAAATTGCAAAGAAAGTGTCAGTTGCTTCATAAAATTTACAGGAAATCAGCCTCTAGCCCTTATGCAATAAGCGCTACTAGCTATACATAACAGAGCAATTCAAATCAGCCAACGGGCAGGCTCAGACGGCTGCGGCTGGGCACTGGCTGGGCATCATCGCGCGGGTGCGGGTTGTAACGGCCCGGCGCGTCGTAGGCATCGACAATCCGCGCCACCAGCGGATGCCGCACCACATCCATGCTGGTCAGGCGGCAAATGGCGATGCCTTCGATGCTTTTGAGCACCCGCTCGGCATCAATCAGGCCGCTGAGCTGACTGGCGGGCAGGTCGATCTGGCTGACATCGCCGGTGATCACCGCCTTCGAGCCAAAGCCGATGCGGGTCAGAAACATTTTCATCTGCTCGGGCGTGGTGTTTTGCGCCTCGTCCAGAATCACAAAGGCGGTGTTGAGGGTGCGCCCGCGCATGAAGGCCAGCGGGGCGATCTCGATGGTCTGGCGCTCAAAGGCTTTTTGCACCTGCTCAAAGCCCATCAGGTCGTACAGCGCGTCGTACAGCGGGCGCAGGTAGGGGTCGATCTTTTGCGCCAGGTCGCCGGGCAGATAGCCCAGCCGCTCGCCGGCTTCCACCGCCGGACGGGTCAGCACAATCCGCTGCACCATGCTGCGCTGCAGCGCATCGACGGCACAAGCGACCGCCAGATAGGTTTTGCCGGTGCCGGCCGGGCCAATGCCAAAGGTGATGTCGTGGCTGGCAATGCAGTCGAGGTAGTTGGCCTGGTTGATCGAGCGGGGTTTCAGGTCGGCGCGTTTGGTCTTGAGCGACGGGCCATCGGCGCCGTTGACATCGCCGTCGCCTGACAGCATCAGTTGCACGGTGCGCGGCTCAATCGGCCGCGCCGCCATCTCATACAGAGCTTGCAGCATTTCCATGCCGCGTTTGGCGTTGGCTTTGAGGCCATCAACCTTGAATTGCTCGTGGCGGTGGGCAATTTTGACTTGCAGCGCGACTTCGATGCTGCGCAAATGCACGTCCATCGGGCCGCACAAATGGCTCAGGCGGGTGTTGTTGGGCGGGGAAAAGATGTGTCTGAGGATCAAGTTGATAATTCCTGAAGTAATCCCCCATGATAGGCAATAAATGATTGGCAAGTTAACTGGCACGCTGGACCATAAAAATCCGCCCGAAGTGATTCTGGACTGCCACGGTGTCGGTTACGAGGTGCTAGTGCCGATGAGCACCTTTTACAACCTGCCCGAACTGGGTGGCCGGGTGATCTTGCTGACCCACTTTGTGGTGCGTGAAGACGCGCAGATCTTGTATGGCTTTGCCACTGCGCCCGAGCGCGCGGCGTTTCGCGAGTTGATCAAGATAGCGGGGGTCGGGCCGCGCACCGCGCTGTCGGTGCTGTCGGGCATGAGTGTGTCCGAGTTGTCGCAGGCGATTACTTTGCAGCAGGCTGGCCGCCTGATCAAGGTGCCTGGCATTGGCAAAAAGACCGCCGAGCGGCTGCTGCTCGAACTCAAGGGCCGGCTCGGCCCCGATATCGGGGTGGTCGCCAGTGTGGTCAGCGACGCACAGGCCGATATTTTGCAGGCGCTGCTGGCGCTGGGCTACAGCGACAAAGAGGCCGCCGCTGCCTTGAAAGCGCTGCCGCCAGAAGTGGCGGTCAGCGACGGCATCAAGCTGGCGCTCAAGGCACTGGCCAGATGAGTACCGGGCAAGTTGCCAGTCCCCGGCTTTTCTGCTGGCCGGGCAGACAGCAGCATGCAATGTGCCGTCAGCCGGCCGGCTGGCGCATCAGGGTGCTCTTGCCAAACAGCGATTCCATCAAATCAACCGCCACTTCAGCGGTTCGATTGCGCACATCAAACGCCGGGTTGAGTTCCATCACGTCGAGTGAGGCAAGTCGCCCGGTGTCGGCGATCATTTCCATGCACAACTGCGCCTCGCGGTAGGTTGGGCCACCGCGCACCGTGGTGCCAACGCCGGGGGCGATATCGGGGTCCAGAAAATCCACATCAAAGCTGACATGCAGATGGGTGTTGGCATCCACCAGCGCCAGCGCCATTTCCATCGCGGCCCGCATGCCCATCTCGTCGATGTAGCGCATGTCAAACACGTCTAGCCCGGCCTGGTGCACCAGGCGTTTTTCTCCTGCATCAACACTGCGAATGCCGATCTGGCGCACCCACTTGGGGTTGATGGCCGGCACCAAGCCGCCGATGCCGGTGAGCACGTCAGGGCCGTAGCCGCACAGGCAGGCCACCGGCATGCCGTGAATGTTGCCACTGGGGGTGAGTACGTTGGTGTTGAAGTCGGCATGGGCATCAAGCCACAGCACCCGCAGTTTTTTGCCCTGGTCGCGGCAATGCCGCGCTACCGCACTGATGGAGCCAAGACCCAGGCAGTGGTCGCCACCCAGCAACACCGGCAGGCGGCCTTGCTGCAGCTCCAGATAGACCGCCGCATGAACCGTCGTGTTCCAAGCCACCACTTCATCGAGGTGGCGGTAGCCGTTGACCGGCGGCAGCCAGGGGTTGTGCGGGCCATTCAGGTTGCCCCGGTCGATCACGTTGAGTCCCTGGCTCTCCAGCACCGCGACGATATTGGCCACGCGCAGGGCTTCCGGCCCCATGCTGGCGCCGCGGCTGCCTGCGCCAATGTCAGTAGGGGCGCCAATCAGGCTGATGTTCTGGCTCATGCGTGGCCTTTGTGGTTTGAAAATGGCAGTGTAGGTTGTCTTGCCGCTGGGGTTCGCCGGCATGGCCGCTGCGGCGGCCCCAGATTGGCCCAATGTCGCATGGCATTCAGGCAAACGTTTTCGTCATGGCCGCATGTCAAGCTGCCGTTTTGCCGGCTACTTCACCTAAACTGAACACATTGCTGTTTTGTTTGAGGAGAAATTCATGCGTGTTGTTCTGATGGGTGCCGGCCACATTGGCCAAACCATTGCCCGCCTGCTGTCGCAAAGCGGTGACTACCAGGTCAAAGTGGTGGATAGCAGTGTGGTCGCGCTCAAGGCGCTGTCACATCTGGATGTCAAAACCGCCTTGATTGACACCTCGGACGAGGCCGAGGTGCGGGACTGCATGGCCGGCTTTGATGCCGTCATCAACGCCCTGCCCTACCACCTCGTGCTCACCATCGCCCGGCAGGCGCTGGCAACCGGTTGCCACTATTTTGACCTGACCGAAGACGTGGCCGCCACCCACACCATCAGGCAGTTGGCGCAGGGTGCCAAAACCGCCTTCATGCCGCAGTGCGGCCTGGCACCGGGTTTCATTGGCATCGTGGCGCACCATCTGAGCCAGAAATTCAGCTATTTGCACGAGGTCAAGATGCGGGTTGGCGCGCTGCCGGCGTTTCCCACCAACTCACTCAAATACAACCTGACCTGGAGCGTCGATGGCCTGATCAACGAGTATTGCCACCCCTGCGAAGCGGTCCGCGACGGCTTGGTGATCAACGTGCTGCCGCTCGAAGGCCTGGAACATTTCTCGCTTGACGGCACCGAATACGAAGCCTTCAACACCTCGGGGGGCATGGGCACGCTATGCGACACGCTCAAAGGCAAGGTGCAGACGCTCGACTACAAAACCGTGCGCTACCCCGGTCACTGCGCCATCATGAAAATGCTGCTGCAAGAGCTTGGCATGAAAGCCGACCAGGAAACCCTCAAGGCGATCCTGCGCCGCTCGATCCCGCTGACCATGCAAGACGTGGTGCTGGTGTTTGTCACCGTCAGCGGCGAGTGTGATGGCAAGTTTGTACAAGAGGTTTTTGCCCGCAAGATTTTTGCCGACCGCAGCGAAAGCAACCCGATGAGCGCCATCCAGATCACCACCGCAGCGGGCATTTGCGCGGCGGTGGACTTGTTCCGCCAAGGCCGGCTGCCGCAGTCGGGCTTTATCCGGCAAGAGCAGGTAGCCCTGCCCGACTTGCTGGCCAATCGTTTTGGCAGCGCCTACCAGCAGTCGCGCCAGGTCGAGTCGATTGGGTAGCACCCGGCAACGTGGGCTGGCGCAGCCACCCCGGCAACTGCCTGGCAAACCCGGCCAGCAGGCTTTCCTATCGTTGAACTGGAGTTTTCAATGTCGATCACCGCGTTGTTGCAAGGTCTGGGAGTCCGCCCGGAGGCGTTCACCGGTGGTCATCTGTCCACCTATTCACCGATTGACGGCAGCCTGCTGGGCCAGGTTCATACGACCGAACTGGCCGCTGTGGCAACTGCCACCGCCCGCGCCCATGCCGCTTACCTGCGCTGGTGCCTGGTGCCAGCCCCCCGGCGTGGCGAACTGCTGCGTTTGCTGGGCGACGAACTGCGGGCCAGCAAGCAGCCCTTGGGCCAACTGGTCACGCTGGAGGTTGGCAAGGTAGCCTCCGAGGGTCTGGGTGAAGTGCAGGAGATGATCGATATCTGCGACTTTGCCGTGGGTCAGTCGCGCCAGTTGCATGGCCTGACGATTGCCAGCGAGCGCCCGGGCCACCGCATGATGGAATGCTGGCAGCCGCTGGGCGTGGTCGGCGTCATCACGGCCTTCAATTTCCCGGTGGCGGTGTGGGCCTGGAACGCAGCACTGGCGCTGGTGTGTGGCGATGCGGTGATTTGGAAACCGTCCGAGAAAGCGCCGCTGTGCGCGCTGGCGGTGCAGGCCTTGTTCGAGCGCGCCTGTGTGCGCTTTGACCAGCCCGAGCTGACGCAAGACCTGGCGCAACTGCTGACGGGCCGGGCCGATGTCGGTCAGGCGCTGGTCGATCAGCCCCAGGTGGCGCTGCTGTCTGCCACCGGCAGCAGCAGCATGGGCCGCGCCGTCGGCCAGCGTGTGGCGGCGCGGTTTGGCCGCAGCCTGCTGGAACTCGGCGGCAACAACGCCATCATCGTGGCCGCGTCTGCCGACTTGGCGCTGGCGGTGCGTGCCGTGGCATTTGCCGCCGCTGGCACCGCCGGTCAGCGCTGCACCAGTGCGCGACGGCTGATCGTGCATGAGTCGGTTTATGACGACCTGCTGGGGCGGCTAAAAAAAGCTTATGCATCCTTCACGATTGGCGCGCCGACCGAGACCGGCACGCTGCTCGGGCCGCTGATCGACCAGCAGGCGTTTGACGCAATGCAGGCAGCCCTGGCCCAGGCGCGGCAGCAAGGCGGTGTCGTCACCGGTGGCCAGCGGCTGCTGCAAGAGCGCTTTCCCGAGGCGTTTTATGTCAGCGCGGCGCTGGTTGAAATGCCCGCGCAAACCAGCGTGGTGCGCCACGAAACCTTTGCGCCGATCCTGTATGTGATGCAGTACCAGACGCTGGCGCAAGCGATTGCCATGAACAACGACGTGCCGCAGGGTTTGTCATCGGCCATTTTTACCACCGACTTGCGTGAAGCTGAGCTGTTCATGTCGGCAGCGGGCTCGGACTGCGGCATCGCCAATGTCAACATTGGCACCTCGGGGGCAGAAATTGGCGCAGCCTTTGGCGGCGAAAAAGAAACCGGCGGCGGCCGCGAATCCGGCTCGGATGCCTGGAAGGCCTATATGCGCCGCGCCACCAACACCATCAACTACTCCAACGCCCTGCCGCTGGCGCAGGGCGTGCAGTTCGAGATTTGAGTCGATCTCCCTGTCTGCTATCTAAGATATAGCTGGTCACGCACGTCCAGCAAGGGCTTCAGGCCTTTTTCTTATATAAACCAGAAGCCGGGCCGGTGCGCTTGCCCGGTCAGCCGCTGCGCCACGGACTGGCTCAGCGGGCCACGCCTGCCGGCTGCTCATGGCTGATCCGCTCCAGCCAGGCCAGCAGGTACTCTGCCGCTTTAAGCCAGTGCGTATCGAGCATCATGGCATGCGCCATGTCCCGAAAGATATGAAATTCGGCTTTGTAAAAGCGGGCGGTTTGCTCGACAAAAGTCGGTGCCACCAGCACATCATGGTGTGCGCCAAGCGCCAGCACCGGTATTTGCAGGGTTTCGGGTTTGAGCTTGAGCATATTGGGTGCCATCATGTCCATCGACACCACCTGCGATTCGGCTTGCATGTAGCGAAAGTAGTCATGCAGCTTGTCATCGGGCATGTCGCGCGAAAACAGGATTTTGCGCAAGATCTCCGGTGTGCCAAATTTGGGGCCAAGCAAGGAAAGCTGCGCCAGTTGCTGAAACAAAAACGGATGCCGCATTGCCATGTGCATGCTGGTTGACATCAGGCCCTGCGGCGGCACCGAGGCCATCAGCACCAGTGCGGCAGCGTGGCGATGGGTTTCCAGGTACTTCTGAATCACCATGCCGCCCATCGAATGGCCGATCAGCACCGGCGGCACCGGAAAACTGGCCGCGACTTTCACCAAGTCGGCCACATAGTCGGCCAGGCGCCAGGAGTGCAGCCGCTCAAGACCGTCGCTGCGACCGTGGCCGCGCAGACTGAAGGCGTGGGCCTCGTAGCCGTGCTGGGCAAAGAAGGGCAAAAAATTATCATCCCAGACGCGCGCATCCGAAAAAGAGCCATGCAGGAACAACAAGGGCACCGGCTTGCGTGTTGTTTCAGGATAGCGGCTGATCATGTCCAATTTCATAACAGATAAATCTCTTGGGTTGGAAAACTGCAGGGCGCACACTGCAAAGCGTCGGCGGGCGGGGGGAGTGGTGCGACTGCAGCCAGCCGCACGGACCTGGGCAGTGTTGTGATCTGCGTCAGTCCGGAGTCGGCGCACCAGGTGCCAAAGCACCAAGAGGCCGACCGATGGGTGCCTTAGGCGAGTGTGCCGATGTTGTTGAGATCGGTAAAGGCTTGTTTCAGTCTGGCGCGGAAAGCGTCTTCGCCCTTGCGCATCCAGGCGCGCGGATCATAGAATTTTTTGTTCGGCTTGTCGTCGCCGTCGGGGTTGCCGATCTGGCCTTGCAGGTAACCTTCATTTTTCTTGTAGAAAGCGCGCACGCCATCCCAGAAGGCCCATTGCAGGTCGGTGTCGATGTTCATCTTGACGACACCGTAGCCAATCGCTTCCCTGATTTCTTCCAGAGTGGAGCCGGAGCCGCCGTGAAACACAAAATTGACCGGGCCAGGCTTGGTGCCAAATTTCTTTTGCACATAGTCCTGCGAATTCTTCAGGATGATCGGCTGCAATTTGACGTTGCCGGGTTTATAGACACCATGCACATTGCCAAAGGCGGCGGCGATGGTGAAGCGGTCGCTGATCTTGGACAGTTCCTCGTAGGCGAAGGCCACATCTTCGGGCTGGGTATAAAGCTTGGAGCTATCGACACTGGAGTTGTCAACGCCGTCTTCTTCGCCGCCGGTAACGCCGAGTTCGATTTCCAGGGTCATGCCCATCTTGCTCATGCGCTCAAGGTAACGGCTGCAGATTTCAATGTTTTCGTGGAGCGGCTCTTCCGACAGGTCAAGCATGTGGGAACTGTACAGCGGTTTGCCGTTGGCCTTGAAATACTTTTCGCCGGCATCGAGCAAGCCGTCAATCCAGGGCAGCAGCTTTTTGGCGGCATGGTCGGTGTGCATCACCACGGTGGCACCATACAGCTCGGCCATTTGATGGACATGGTGGGCACCCGAGATGGCACCGGCAATGCAGGCGCGCTGGGCTGCGTTGTCGAGACCTTTGCCGGCATAAAACTGCGCGCCACCGTTGGAGAACTGGATGATCGCCGGCGAATTCAATTCTTTGGCGGTCTCGATGACCGCATTGACGGTGCTGGTGTTGATGACATTGACCGCCGGCATGGCAAAGTTCTTTTCACGGGCCAGGTTGAAAAGGGCCTGCAGGTCGTCTCCTGTGGCGACACCGGGTTTGATTTGGGTAGCGTTCATATTTTTTGGGGTCCTGTTAAGGTCGATTGAATGGACGGGGTTGGATGGCAGCCGTTGCGCAGTGCCTTGCGTATTTTAGCTACGCAATCATCGGCCAAATTGACGCGCCCGATTCGGCGCAGCGACCGTGGTGCAGCAGCGACCTTTCAGACAGTTCGCTGGTCATTGTGCCGGCTGACAGCGCCGCCTAAGCCGGGCACCGCGCCGCCTGTAGCATGTCGCGCGTCTTGAGCGCCGCACGGCGCGCTGCAGCGGCAAAGTCGGCCTCGGCTGACGCATACAAGATCGCCCGCGACGAGTTGACGATGATCGGTGCGGTGGTGTCGCTAACCCCGGTCGCATCCACCACACCGCGCCAGCCGGCCCGGACGGTGGCCAGCGCATCGCCCCCCTGTGCACCAACACCTGGAATCAGCAGCGCCAGCGTGGGTGCCAGCGCCCGCACCCGTTCAATCTCAGCCGGATAAGTGGCCCCCACCACCAGTCCCAGTTGCCCGTTGGTGTTCCACCGCCCTTGCGCCAGTTGCGCAATGTGCTCATACAACAAAGGCGCGCCCGCCACGCTGGCCAGCCGCTGCGCCTGAAAATCATCGCCGCCGGGGTTGGAGGTGCGGCACAGCAAAAATGCCCCCTTGCCATGGTGCTTCAGATACGGCTGCACCGAGTCAAAACCCATGAACGGCGACAGCGTCACCGCATCGGCACCATAGCGTTCAAACACCTCGATGGCATATTGCTCGGCGGTGCTGCCAATGTCGCCGCGCTTGGCATCCAGAATGACCGGCACCTGCGGCGCGATCCGGTGCATCTGGTCAATCAATCGCTCTAGTTGCTGTTCTGCCCGGTGCGCAGCAAAGTAGGCGATTTGCGGCTTGAAGGCGATTACCAGATCGGCGGTGGCCTCCACAATGGCAGCGCAAAAGTCATAAATGCGGCTGGCATCCCCTTTGAGCTTTCCTGGAAAGCGGCCTGGCTCAGGATCAAGCCCGACACACAGCATGGAATTGTTTTGGCGCCCGGCTAAGCGCAGTTGGTCAGAGAAGTTCATGGCTCAATTGTAAGAATCGCCAGCGGCCTCAAGACGGCGCGTGGGCCGGTTCGCCTGACGCCACCCGGCGGCGGCGGCGCAAACCACCTAAACTGCGCGCTTAAACAATCATCTTGTGTGTTTCATGCCCCACGACCCGATACCCGACCACCACGACCACCATGAGCACGGCCAGTACAGCCAGGCCGAGCGGGCGCGCGCGGCTTCCCGCAGCACCTGGGTCAGCGTGGCGGTCAACCTGGTGCTCACGGTGGTGCAGATTTTGGTTGGGGTATTGTCCAAATCGCAGGCGCTGGTGGCCGACGGCGTTCACTCGCTGTCGGACCTGGTGGCTGACTTTGTGGTGCTGTTTGCCAACCACCACAGCCAGAAAGATGCCGATGCCGAACATCCATACGGACATCAGCGCTTTGAGACGGCGGCCTCGCTGGCGCTTGGGATGCTGCTGCTGGGCGTCGGTGTCGGCATGTTGTGGCAGGCAGCAAGCAAGCTGCAAACGCCCGGTTCCATCGCCGTGGTGCATGTGTCGGCGCTGTGGGTGGCCGGGGCGGCGCTGGTGTGCAAGGAATTGCTGTTTCGCTACATGCTGGCGGTGGCCAAAATGGTCAAAAGCAGCATGCTGGTGGCCAACGCCTGGCATGCCCGGTCTGATGCGGCCTCGTCGCTGGTGGTGGGGGTCGGCATCATCGGCAACCTGGCGGGTTACCCGATTCTGGATCCGATTGCGGCGGCGATTGTTGGTTTTATGGTGACGCGCATGGGCTGGAGCTTTGGCTGGAGCGCCGTGCATGACCTGACCGACCATGCGGTCGATGCGGCCGAGGTGCGGGCAATTCGCCAGACCCTGCTGGAAACCCCGGGCATCAGCGGCGTGCATGACGTGCGCACCCGAAAAATGGGCGACATGATTGTCGTTGATGCGCATCTGGAGGTGCTGGCAACCTTGACAGTCGAGCAGGCGCATGACATCTCGGTCGCCGCGCAGCAGCGGGTGCTGCAGCACCACCGGGTGCTGCACCTGCTGACCCACATCGACCCCTACAAACGCCCCGATCTGGACCACGCCCGGCCAGCTTCGCCCTGAAACCGGCCAATCCCGGGCACTTGCGGCCTGCACCATATCAAACGCCAAGCCAGTCTTGATCGCTAGAATCCGGCCACATCAACCACGGATAGCATCATGGCCAGCTTTGAGCAGCAAATTGTTGACCTGCGCGATTACTTGTTCAAGTTTGCCCGTTTGCAACTGCGCAACGAGGCCTGGGCCGAAGACGCGGTGTCCGAGACCGTGCTGGCCGCACTGTCCAAGCCGCAAGCGTTTGAGCAGCGCTCGCAACTCAAGAGCTGGCTGGTCGGCATCCTCAAGCACAAGATCATCGACCTGCTGCGCCAGCATGGTCGGGAGGTCAGCGCCAGCAGCGCCAGTGCGGAGGATGATGCCGACCCGCTGGACTTGATTGGCTACCAGGCCGACGGCCATTTCACCGAGGCACCCGCCGATTGGGGCAACCCCGAACAAGAACTGCACAGCCACCAGTTTATGGTGATGATGGACGCCTGTGCCAACAAGCTGCCAGCCGTGCAGGGCCGCCTGTTTTTGATGCGCGAATGGCTGGAATTGTCGGTAGAAGAAATCTGTAAGGACTTGAACCTGACCCCGACCAACCTGTATGTCCAACTGCACCGGGCACGCTTGCGTTTGCGGGCCTGCCTGGAACTCAACTGGTTTGCCAAGCCAACTGCTTCATGATGCCTCTAAACCGCACTTGCAAAGAAGTCACCGCGCTGGTGATCGCACGCGAAGACCGTGTTTTGCCCTTGGTCGAACGTCTGGCGATAGGCATACACATGGCAATTTGTGATACTTGCCCAGTTTTTGAGCGCCAAATCCTCACCATGCGCCACGCCCTGCACCAATGGCGCAATTACCAGGAAACGGATGGCGATGCAAGTCCTGGAAAACCGCCGGATTGAACCTGTAGCGCAACAAACCACCGGATTTTTTGACTCTCGACAAAATTTTTGTCAAGAGTCAAAAACTTGTCGTATCATGCGCCTCGTATTGCTTTTCAGAAGTGGTATATGGTTTGCGGTGAATGTCAGTCTCGCGTCTGCGCTAATTTCAATGGTTTGTTGATTGCGGTTATGGACTCCATCGCGTTTTGAGTTATTTTGAGGAGTCCTCGCATGGGCAACAAACTTTACGTAGGCAATCTGCCTTATTCTTTCCGTGATGATGATTTGCAACAAGCATTCGCAGCACACGGCACCGTCTCTAGCGCCAAGGTCATGATGGAACGTGACACCGGTCGCTCCAAGGGTTTCGGTTTTGTCGAAATGGGCAATGACGCTGAAGCACAAACGGCAATCAACGCCATGAACGGTCAACAATTCGGTGGCCGCGGTCTGGTGGTCAACGAAGCCCGTCCGATGGAGCCGCGTCCTCCCCGCTCTGGCGGCGGCGGCTTTGGTGGTGGCGGCGGTGGCGGTGGCGGTGGTGGTTACGGCGGTGGCGCTGGTGGTGGTCGCTCCGGTGGCGGCGGCTACGGCGGCGGCGCTGGTGGCGGTAGCCGCTCCGGTGGCGGTGGCGGTTATGGCGGTGGTCGCAGCAGCTACTAAGCAACTGTCAGGTGCCAGCCTGATCAATCAAAGGCCCTGCGGGGCCTTTTTTTTTGGATCACCGCTCAATCTCCGATGTCCGTTGCGCGTGGCTTGCGCGGTCGCCCGGCAAACGCCTTGTCAAACAGCCAGTTGGGCAGCAGCCGCAGCAATTTGGCCACCAGCCCCATCTGCCACGGAATCACCCGGTAGCTGTCACCCGCCTTGATCGCCTTGAAAGCCTGTTCGGCAAACCGCCCGGCTGGCATTAAAAACGGCATGCTGTAGCTGTTGTTTTGGGTCAGCGGCGTGGCGATATAGCCCGGGCATAGGGTCACCACCTTGACCCCGCTGGCGCGCAGCTCGCCGCGCAGGCTCTCGCAATAACTGATGACGGCCGCCTTGCTGGCGCAATAACCGCCATGCCCGGGCAGACCACGAATGCCCGCCACGCTGCCGATGCCCACCAGCGTACCCGAGCCGCGTGCCACCATGGCGTTGATGAACGGACCAAAAGTAGCGGCGACACCGATCACATTGGTGGCAAGAATGCGCGCCATCACATCAAGGTCTTCGCGCCTTGCCGAGTCCACTCCGACGCTGATGCCGGCATTGGCAATCACCACATCAGGCAAGCCCTGGTGCGTCATGCAGTCTTGCGCGGCAGCCGCCATGCTGTCGGCATTCGCAACATCAGCACTATATATTTGATAGCTATCAGCGCTTATCTGGCAAGGGTCAAGCGATGATTTGATCACATCGGCACGGCGTGCCACCAGGGCCAGGCGGTAACCCTGACGGGCATAGTGCAGCGCCAATGCCAGGCCAATGCCGCTCGATGCACCGGTGATCAGGACAAGTTCGCTCATCGTGTTGGCCGGTGGGTCTAGGAGTTAACGGGCCGCTGCAGGCACCAGCACGCCCTTGACCCGCCCGGCAAGTTGCATCACGCGCTGCTGGTTGTCAAAGTCCATGCTGTCGGCGGTAAAACGGTCGTTGCCACGCGTCAACTCGACTGGCTGGTGTGAGGTGACACGCTCGGTGTTGAGGAAAGCATGCAAATATTCGCCGGCAAAGGTCATGACGGGCTGCGCCTGTCCGGCACCCGGCAACGCGGCGCGCACCACTTGCGCGCCACCAATCAACTGCACTTCAGACGCATCGCCGTTGGTGATGGCTCGCCGCGCGATGGCGGTGGTCAAGCGGCCTTCGACGTCAAACGAGCGAATCCGCACCTGCTCGATCTCCAGCACATCGGTATCGGGAAAATGCCGCGCCTCGCCACCGGTCACCTCGCTTTTGAGCTTGCCCGCCGCATCAAAGGTCTTGACGGCAAAGCGGAGCATGAAATAGTCGGGCAAATGCTGTGCCGTGGTGCTTGGTGCCGACACTGGGGCCACCGGTGTGCTGCGCACCAGCCAGTAGGTGGCCATCGCCAGCGTGCCCATTAAAAATACCGGCAGGTACAGCGTAACCCGATCCCAGGCCACACGCAGCAAATCCATCACCGCAGTGATTCCTGCAGCAGTTGGGCGTATTGGCCACTGGCCACCAGCAGCAGATCGCACAGTTCGCGCACCGCGCCCGAGCCGCCCGGCAGACGCGTCACATGGTGCGCCAGCGCCAGCACCTCGGCCTGCGCGTTGGCCGGCGCACAGGCTAGCGCGCTGCGCGTCAGCAGCGGCAAATCGGGCCAGTCGTCGCCCATTGCTGCCGCTTGTGACCAGTCCAGACCGAGTGCCTGAAGGGTCAGCTCGGCGGCCGGGCGCTTGTCCTCGGTGCCATAGTGCACATGTACCACGCCGAGTGCTGCCAGCCGCAGTCGCAGCGGTTTGGAGTCGCGCCCGGTGATCACGGCAGGCGTGATGCCGGCGCGCTGCAGCAGCTTGAGGCCGTGACCATCGAGCGTGTGAAAGCGCTTAAGTGTCTCGCCGCCCTCAGAGAAATAAAGACCCCCATCGGTCAGCACGCCATCAACATCGAAAAACACCACGCGGATGCCCTGCGCCCGCAGCAGCAGTTCTGGTGAAAAATGGAGTGCCGGGGCCATCAGATCACCTTGGCCCGCATCAAGTCATTGCTGTTGAGCGCGCCACAAAGCTGCCCGCTGGCATCGAGCACCAGCACACTGGTGATGCGCTGCAACTCCATCAGTTGAACCGCCACCACCGCCAGCGCATCCCGGCTGACCGTGCTGGGCCTGGGGTGCATCACCTGCTGCGCCGTGGTGCTGCGCAGGTCAATGCCTTTTTCGATCAAACGGCGCAAATCGCCATCGGTAAAGATGCCCTGCAACTGCCCGGCATCATCGAGCACCGCTGCGGCACCCAGACCCTTGGCGCTCATTTCACGCATCAGCTCGCTGAAACTGGCATTGAGCAGCACCCGTGGCACGGCATCGCCGGTGCGCATCACATCGCTGACATGGGTCAGCAACTTGCGCCCCAGGGCACCGCCAGGGTGTGAGCGGGCGAAGTCTTCGGCCTTGAAACCACGCGCATCCAGCAGCGCAACGGCCAGCGCGTCGCCCAGCGCCAATTGGGCGGTGGTGCTGGCGGTGGGGGCCAGATTGAGCGGGCAGGCTTCTTTTTCGACGCTGCAGTTCAGAAAAACATCGGCGTGGCGCGCCAGCGTGGATTGGGCTGCTGCCGTCATGGCCACCAGCGGCGCACCCAGCCGCTTGATCATCGGCACAATCGCGTTGAGTTCTGCCGACTCGCCACTGTTGGAGATGGCCAGCACCAGATCGGTGGCCTGAATCATGCCCAGGTCCCCATGGCTGGCCTCGGCCGGATGGACAAACATCGCCGGGGTGCCGGTGGAAGCCAGCGTGGAGGCCACCTTGCCGCCAATGTGACCGCTTTTGCCCATGCCCATCACCACCACCCGACCGCGCAAGGCCAACATCAACTGCACGGCTTGAACAAAGGCATGGCCCAGATGCCGCTTGAGACCGAGCACCGCTGCCGCCTCAATGTCCAGGGTTTCATGGGCCAGCGCAATGGCCCGGGCAGCGTCAAAGGCAGGCGTGGAGGTGGGGTCAATGCTCATGGCCCTATTTTATCGGTGGCCGAACCCGGCGAATCCCTTTGGTAGTATCGGCGTGTGGACCCGCTTGACCTGACCCTTTTGTATTTGCTGGCTGCCGTGCTGGGCGTGGTGGCCTGCCGCTATCTGAAACTGCCGCCGATGCTGGGCTATCTGGCAGTTGGGGTGGTGATTGGGCCGAATGCACTGGCGTTGGCCAAAAATGCCGATGGCGTGCGTCACCTGGGTGAGTTCGGGATCGTCTTTTTGATGTTTGTGATTGGCCTCGAATTCAACCTGCCCAAGCTGCGCGCCATGCGCAACCATGTCTTTGGGCTGGGCCTGTTCCAGGTGGCACTGACCATCATCATCACCACGCTGGCCAGCCTGGGCTTTGCCTGGCTGGCGCCCAGACTGTGGGGCATGAGCTGGCAGTCAGCACTGGCACTGTCGAGCGCGCTGGCCATGAGCAGCACCGCCATCGTGGTCAAGCTGATGAACGAGCGTATCGAGATGGAAAGCGAACACGGCAAGCGTGTCATGGGGGTGCTGCTGTTTCAGGACCTGGCGGTGGTGCCGCTGCTGGTGCTGATTCCGGCGCTGGGCGCGTCTGCCAACGAGTTGATGCAGACCATGACGCTGGCGCTGTTCAAGGCCACCGCCCTGATCACCTTGCTGCTGGTGGGCGGACCGCATGTGATGCGCTGGTGGCTGACCCTGGTGGCACGGCGCAAGAGTGAAGAGTTGTTTGTCTTGAACCTGTTGCTGGTCACGCTGGGCCTGGCCTGGCTGACCGAGCTGGCCGGCCTGAGCCTGGCACTCGGGTCGTTCATCGCCGGCATGCTGATTTCAGAGACCCAGTACAAACACCAAGTGGAAACCGACATCCGACCATTTCACGATGTGTTGCTGGGGCTGTTTTTCATCAGCATCGGCATGATGCTGGACTGGCGGCTGGTGCTCGAACGCTGGCCGCTGGTGCTGGTGCTGGTGACGCTGCCGGTGCTGTTCAAGGCGGCACTGGTAACCTTGCTGACACGCGGTTTCGGTGCCAGCATGGGGGTATCGCTGCGCACCGGTCTGTACCTTGCGCAAGCTGGCGAATTCGGTTTTGTGCTGCTGGCGCTGGCCCAGACCCATGCCTTGATTCCGCCCGAACTGCTCAACCCGATTCTGGCGGCGATGGTGCTGTCGATGCTCGCCACCCCCTTCATCATCATGCACAGCAGCGCGCTGGTGCTGCGCCTGGTGGCCAACGAATGGCTGATGGAGTCGGTGCAGATGACCAGCATTGCGCGCAAATCGATCAAGGCCAACAAACATGTCATCATCTGCGGCTTTGGCCGCTGCGGCCAGAACCTGGCGCGCATCCTCGACAAGGAAAACATTCCTTACATGGCCCTCGACCTCGACCCGGACCGGGTGCGCCAGGCCGCTGCCGCCGGGGATTCGGTGGTATTTGGCGATGCGGCGCGCCTGCAGGCACTGATGGCAGCCGGTCTGGCGCGGGCCAGCGCCGTGGTGGTGACCTATCTGGAAACCGCCAGCGCCCTGAAAGTGCTGACCCATATCCACGAACACGCACCCCAGGTTCCGGTGATTGTGCGCACGCAGGATGACCATGACCTGGAACTGCTGCAACATGCCGGTGCCACCGAAGTGGTGCCCGAAGCGATCGAAGGCTCGCTGATGCTGGCCAGCCATGCCCTGGCGCTGGTGGGGGTGCCGGTGCGCCGGGTGATTCGCATCGTGCAAGAGCAGCGCGATGCCCGCTACAAGCTGCTGCGCGGCTATTTTCGCGGTGCCGACGATGGCACCACCGAAGAAACACAGCAGGAACGTCTGAGTTCCCTGAGCCTGCCCTTGCATGCCAGATCGATTGGCCGCCAGTTCGGCGACCTGGCGCTGTCCGCGCTTGGCGTGCAATTGGTCAGCCTGCGGCGCAAAGATGGTCAGGTCATGACCCTGAGCGATGAACTGGTGCTGATGGAAGGCGATTCGCTGGTGCTGTCTGGCAAGGCTGGCCCGATCAGCTTGGCCGAGCATTATTTGCTCAAGGGTTAGGCTGTTTTTTTTGCTTGCCAGGCGATCTGCCGGGCACAATTGGACGCATCTTTTTTTTGAGGTTTTTATGCAAGGCATCAGCGTCAACCAATACCTTCGCGACCATATCCGCACGGTGCAAGACTGGCCGGCACCGGGCGTGCAGTTTCGCGACATCACGCCCTTGCTGCAGGATGCCAAAGTTTTTCGGGTGTTGATCGACGCGTTTGTGCAGCGTTACAAAGGCCTCGGGCAGCGGCCTGATGTGGTGGCCGGGCTTGATGCCCGCGGCTTTATTTTGGGCGCGGTGGTGGCTTACGAGCTAGCGGTAGGATTTGTGCCGATCCGCAAAAAAGGTAAGCTGCCATTCACCACGGTGCAAGAGACTTACGAGTTGGAATACGGCAGCGCCACTGTCGAGTTGCACACCGATGCGGTGAAAGTCGGCCAGCGCGTGCTGTTGATTGACGATTTGATTGCCACCGGCGGCACCATGATGGCGGGCAAGAAACTGCTGGAGCGTCTCGGTGCCCAAGTCATTGAGGCTGCCGCGATTGTCGATTTGCCCGAACTCGGTGGTTCAGCCAGACTGCGCAGCGGTGGCTTGTCGCTGTTTACTCTGGTTGATTTTGAGGGTCATTGAGGGCCGCCGCTGTCGCCAGCCGGCCTACAAATCGCCAAACTGGGTACTGCTCAAGGGCGAAGCGACATCGTCAGGCTCAAGCAACTGGGTATCTTCAAAGCCGCTCATGGCGGCTGAATTGCGCAACCCCGAGACCCGCGTCTCGCCGACCGCCGAACTGGCTTTCGTGGCGGGCGCTGGCTGTTGGCTCTGGATGGCTTTCTTGAAGGCCAGCACTTCGTCCTGACCAATCGGCTCGAAGCCTGGTTTTTTTTCCCCGCCCCGGCCTCTGGGTGTCGGCGCTGCCACATCATGCCGGGCGGCTGCTGCCGACACCGGTGCCACCACGGCTGCCGGTGCCGCTACCGGCACCGCCGCCTGAGCCAGCTCGACCGGCACAACAGGTTCGGTCTGGCGCCAGTACACCGCCGTTACCAGCAACTGATGGCGCTGCGCCGCCGTGCTGCCGATCAGATGTTCAATGCTGCTCAACTGGTCGGGACGCAGGCATTTGTCGCCCGCCAGGTCCATCATGATCAAGAACTGGCGCCCCAAGGTGTCAAGCGACAGCACCTTGAACTTGTAATGGGATGCCAGTACCGCGCTGCGCAGCATCGCGTCACGCACCACACTGTAAAGTTGCTCACGCCGCTCCTGACGCTGCTGCTTGAGCGTCGCCAAGGCTGGGTCAGACGCGACCGAAGTCGCACCAGTTTGCGCTGCCGCCCGCTCGGCAGCGGGTTGTGCGGCACCCTGCACCGGTCTGGATTTGGAAAAAAACCAACTGAATATCGACATGTTGAACCCCTCAAACACCAAGGTAATTTTCAGCCAAGCATGAAACGCGATTGTCGGTCAAAGCGCGGGCCGATTTTGCCAGTTCGCCCGATGCCTTGCCCGATGCCTTACTTGCCAATGCAAAAACTCGAAAAAATGACGCCCAGCAAATCATCCGCAGTGAATTCGCCAGTGATGCAGCCCAGCGCATGTTGCGCCAGACGCAACTCTTCCGCCAGCAAATCGAGCGCCTGCGCCTGTTGCGCCAGATGTGCCTGCGCCGCTTCCAGATGGTCGTTGACCTGATCGAGCGCCCGGACATGGCGCTCGCGTGCCATAAAAACACCCTCGGCCACCGACTGCCAGCCTGCCACCGCCAGCAATTGCTGGCGCAGCGCATCCAGGCCCAGCCCGGTTTTGGCCGACAGCACCAGCCCGGCGGGCGCCGCCGGGGCGGGCGCGGCGTCGGCCTTGTTCCAGATATCGATCACCGCCACCTGTTGCGGCAGTTTTTCGGTCATCATCCGCATGATGTCTGCATCGGCAGCCCGGTAGTTTGCCGCATTCAGGCGCGTCAGGTCGTGCAAGAGCAACACCGCATCGGCCCCGGCAATGGCCTCCCAGGCGTGTGCAATGCCGATTTTTTCGACTTCGTCAGCGCTGTCGCGCAGACCGGCGGTGTCGATCACATGCACCGGCACACCTTCAATCTGAATGGTTTGCTGCACCTTGTCGCGGGTGGTGCCGGCCACCGGGGTCACGATGGCCAGCTCGGCACCGGCCAGCGCATTGAGCAAGGACGACTTGCCGGCGTTGGGCTGGCCGGCAATCACCACCTTGATGCCCTCGCGCAGCAGCGCACCCAAGCGCGCCTGTTGCCGCACGGCATTGACACTTTGCTGCAATCGTGCGAGCTGCCCCGGCGCGTCGGCCTGGCGCAGGAAATCGATTTCTTCTTCCGGAAAATCCAGCGTCGCCTCAATCAGCATGCGCAGGTGAATCAGCGCATCGCGCAGATGATGGATTTCCCTGGAAAATGCGCCCGAGAGCGAACGGCTGGCACTGCGGGCGGCGGCGGCGGTGCTGGCATCGATCAAATCGGCAATCGCTTCGGCCTGGGCCAGATCGATTTTGTCGTTCAAAAAAGCCCGTTCGGAAAACTCGCCCGGTGCCGCCAAACGCAAACCGGCCAAGGTGGGCGAACCATCTGGCAAACATTGTCCGGCCGCTTGCAGGCAACGCGCCAGCAGCAGTTGCAGCACCACCGGGCCGCCATGCGCTTGCAGCTCCAGCACGTCTTCGCCGGTAAAAGAGCGCGGTGCAGCAAAATAAAGCGCCAGCCCGGTGTCAATCGCGCTGCCGTCCTGGTCCAGAAAAGCGGTGTAAGTGGCTTCGCGGGCTTTCAATGTGCGGCCACACAAAGCCTGAATCAGTGCATCTAGTTGATGCCCGCTGACCCGCACAATGCCGACTGCGCCGCGTCCGGGTGCGGTGGCAATCGCCACTATCGGGTCTTGATGGCGTGGCAGGCTCACCGGCAAACCACCCGTTGGCGGCTGGACTTGCCAGTAACGGCGGTTTGCAGCGGCATCTGGTACACAGAATTTTTATACATGTTTTTGGCCTCTAGCCCTTGATGGATAAGCGCTGATAGCTATATTATTTATAGTAAATTAATAGCCGTATCGCATGCATTATGCGTTCAGGCCCAGCCCAATGACGTAAAGTGCCTGCCGCTGTGCCGCTCGAAGTGCGCGCCGGTATTTTTGATTTGAAAGAACAGCAAGACATGCAAACCGCCAAACCGATTGAACTCCATGGCCAGCCGGCGTCCGGCGGCAAGTTCCCGCTGATCTGCATTCCGCTAGTCGGGCGCGGGTTCGCGGCGCTGATGGCAGAACTCGATGTGGTGCTGCCGAAAAAACCCGACATGCTGGAGTGGCGGGTGGACTTTTTTCAACCAATTGGCGACACCACCGCCGTCATGGCTGCGGCGTCGGCCATCAAAGCCAAGGCCGGCCCGATTCCGGTGCTGTTCACCCGCCGCTCCAGCACCGAGGGCGGTGAAAAAATCGACCTCGACGAAGACCAGGTGATTGCCCTGTACACGGCAGTGTGCGAGAGCCGGAGCATCGACCTGATCGACTATGAAATGGCCAATGATGTCGCCCATATAACGCAGATGCGCCAGGTCGCCCAAGCCAATGGCATCAAGCTGGTGCTGTCTTTTCACGATTTTTCATGCACGCCAGGGCTTGAAACCCTGGTCGCCCGGTTTCTGCTGGCAGAGCAACTAGGTGCCGACGTCGCCAAGGTGGCCGTCATGCCGCGTGATCTTGACGATGTGCTGACCCTGCTGGCTGCCACCCGTGAAGCCAGCAAGAGGCTGCGCATTCCGTTGATCAGCATGTCGATGGGGCCGTATGGGTCGGTGACGCGCCTGATCGGCTGGGTGTTTGGCTCAGCCCTGAGTTTTGCCGTCGGTGCTGCCAGTTCGGCACCGGGGCAAGTGCCGATAGAAGACCTCAACACGGTGCTGGCCATCTTGCAGGCTTCAATGGGTGGCCGCTAAATTGCGCCGGTGGTCCGTATCCCTGAACACATCAAGGGTTTTGGTCATGTCAACCGCCGCCGGGAGTGCCGCATACAATCGCAAACGGTCTGTTTTTCAGACGCCCAAGGCATGACCTGCGGGCGTTTTGCGTTTTCATCTGTTGATTCATCTGGAGTTTTCTGTGTTCATTTCCTCTGCTTTTGCCCAAACCGCCCCTGCTGCTGCTGCCGCCGGCGGCGACATGCAGTCTTCATTGATGGGGATGCTGCCGCTGGTGCTGATGTTTGTGGTGCTGTATTTTGTGATGATCCGGCCGCAAATGAAAAAAGCCAAGGAGCACAAGGCCATGGTCGAATCCCTGGCCAAGGGCGATGAAGTTGCCACGGCGGGCGGCATGCTGGGCAAGGTCAGCAAGCTTGGCGACAGTTTCATCAGCCTTGAAGTGGCCAGCGGCGTTGAAGTGCAGTTGCAGCGCAGCGCGGTGACCCAGGTGTTGCCCAAGGGCAGCATCAAGTAAGTGAGCACCGCGCTGGACAGGGTGCCAGCATGTTGTATTTAGATGTTTGAAGGGCGGACATGAATCGTTACCCGGTCTGGAAATACGTGATCATCGCGATGGCGCTGGTGGCAGGTGCCTTGTATGCCCTGCCCAATTTTTTTGGCGAATCGCCTGCTGTGCAGGTGTCTGGGGCCAAACCGCTGGTCAAGATCGATGCCAGCACCTTGGTGCAGGTTGAAGCGGCACTCAAGTCGGTCGCCATCAGCCCGAATCTGGTGACCCTCGACGGCAGCTCGATCAAGGTGCGCCTGGGCAGCACCGAAGAGCAACTCAAGGCCAAGGATGCAATCCAGAAAGCGCTGATACCCGATGCCGGCAACCCGTCTTATGTGGTGGCGCTCAATCTGCTGTCGCGTTCGCCGGCCTGGCTCAGGGCGCTGCATGCCGCGCCAATGTACCTGGGGCTGGATTTGCGCGGTGGCGTGCACTTCATGCTGCAAGTGGACATGCAGGCGGCACTCGCCAAGCGCGCCGAATCGCTGGCGGGCGACCTGCGCACCAGCCTGCGCGAAAAAAATGTCCGCCACGGCGGCATTAGCCGCAACGGACAGACCATCGAGGTTCGGCTGCGTGATGCCGCCAGCCTGGCCGCCGCCAAAGCGGTGTTACAAGACCAGTTTGCCGACTTGCAGACGGTCGATGCCCCGGACGGCACCGACATCAAGCTGACTGCGTCGATCAAGCCAGAGGCGGCCCGGCGCATTCAGGACCAGGCGCTCAAGCAAAACATCACCACCTTGCACAACCGGATCAATGAACTCGGGGTGGCCGAGCCGGTGATTCAGCAGCAGGGACAAGACCGCATTGTGGTCCAGTTGCCTGGCGTGCAAGATACCGCCAAGGCCAAGGACATCCTCGGCCGCACCGCTACGCTTGAAGTGCGCATGGTCGATGAAAGCAGCGAGGCGCGGGCCGCCGAGCGGGGCACCGCTGTGGTGCCGTTTGGCTCCGAGCGTTACCTCGAACGCAACGGGCAGCCGGTGATTGTCAAAAAACAGGTGATTTTGACCGGCGAAAACCTGACCGATGCGCAACCCGGTTTTGACAGCCAGACCCAGGAGCCCAGCGTCAACCTGAACCTTGATGCCAAGGGAACCCGCATCTTTCGCGACGTGACGCGCGAAAACGTCGGCAAGCGCATGGCCATTTTGCTGTTTGAAAAAGGCAAAGGCGAAGTGGTCACAGCACCGGTGATCCGCTCCGAGATTGGCGGCGGCCGGGTGCAGATATCGGGCCGCATGACCACCACCGAAGCCCATGACACCGCCCTGCTGCTGCGCGCCGGCTCGCTGGCAGCACCGATGGACATCATCGAAGAAACCACCATCGGCCCAAGCCTGGGGGCCGAGAACATTGCCAAGGGCTTCAACAGCGTGACCTGGGGCTTTCTGGCGGTGACGATTTTCATGTGCGCCTACTACATGCTGTTTGGCATTTTTTCAAGCATCGCGCTCGCGTTCAACCTGCTGCTGCTGGTGGCGCTGTTGTCGATGCTGCAGGCCACCCTGACGCTGCCCGGCATGGCGGCCATGGCACTGGTGCTGGGCATGGCGATTGACTCCAATGTGCTGATCAATGAGCGCATCCGCGAAGAGTTGCGCAATGGCGCATCGGCGCAAGCCGCCATCCATACCGGCTATGACCGCGCCTGGGCGACCATTTTTGACTCCAACATCACCACCCTGATTGCCGGCCTGGCGCTGCTGGCGTTTGGCTCGGGGCCGGTGCGGGGCTTTGCCGTGGTGCATTGTCTGGGTATCATGACCAGCATGTTTTCCGGCGTGTTTTTCTCGCGCGGTCTGGTCAATCTCTGGTACGGTCGGCAAAACCGGCTCAAGTCGGTGTCGATTGGCACCATCTGGCGCCCCGATGGTGGCACCGCTCTCAAGTCTGAATAGGAAGCTTTGCGATGGAATTTTTTAGAATCAAGCGTGATATTCCATTCATGCGGCATGCGCTGGTGTTTAACCTGGTGTCGCTGCTGACTTTTCTGGCTGCCGTGTTCTTCCTGTTTTCGCGCGGCCTGCACCTGTCGGTGGAGTTCACCGGCGGCACCCTGCTTGAAGTCAGCTACGCCCAGTCGGCTGACCTGGCGGTGGTGCGCAATGCGGTGGCCAAACTGGGATTTGCCGATGTGCAGGTGCAAAACTTTGGCACCGCGCGTGATGTGCTGATTCGCCTGCCGGCGCAAAAAGGTGTGAGTTCCGCCCAGCAAAGCAGCCAGGTGATGACCGCCTTGCAGGCTCAAGACGCCAGCGCCAGCATGCGCCGCACCGAATTTGTCGGGCCGCAGGTCGGCGACGAACTCGCGTCCGATGGACTCAAGGCACTGGCCCTGGTGGTGGTCGGCATCATGGTCTATCTGGCGGTGCGTTTTGAGTGGAAGTTTGCCGTCGCCGCCATCATTGCCAACCTGCATGACGTGATCATCATTCTGGGCTTTTTTGCCTACTTTCAGTGGGAGTTCTCGCTGCCGGTGCTGGCTGCGGTGCTGGCGGTGCTGGGTTACTCGGTGAATGAGTCGGTGGTGATTTTTGACCGGATCCGCGAAAACTTTCGCCGCTACCGCAAGATGACCACCATCGAGATCATCAACAACGCCATCACCTCGACCATCAGCCGCACCATCATCACCCATGGCTCGACCCAGATGATGGTGCTGTCGATGCTGCTGTTTGGCGGCGCCACGCTGCATTATTTTGCGCTGGCGCTGACCATCGGCATTCTGTTTGGCATTTACTCGTCAGTGTTTGTGGCAGCGGCGATTGCCATGTGGCTGGGCATCGCGCGTGAAGACCTGGTGAAAGGCCCGGTTGCCAAAAAAGACCTTGACCCGAACGACCCGAACGCTGGGGCCACCGTCTAGGCAGCGGCAGAACCATGGCAACCGTTCTTGCGCCCAGACCCGCCGCCAGGCTGGCCAGCCAGGTACGCCAGCATCTGGTGGCACAGGCAGCGCAGGCCATGGGTTCGGTGCTGGGCCTGGTGCAAGAGCGCCTGAACGCCCTGATGAGTGAAGCCGCGCCCTCGCGCGAAATGCAGATGCGCCGCGATGCCTGGCTGGCCTTCCAGCGCTGCCAGCCGCGCTGGCGTGATGGCACCGTGCAGGCCTGGCAAAACGCCTTGTTGCCAGAAAGCCGTTCGGCACCACTGCTGTCGTCAAGCGCGCTGGAGTTGCTGGGCACTGAAGTGGTCGAGAACAAGATCATTGCGTCGCGACTGGCACTCGATCTGATGGAAAAGTCGGCCCAGGAGGTCAACAGCCTGCGCAAGCGCCTCAAGTTTCTCGGTGGCGAGCAAGACCTGAGCGCGCGTGACATCGTTCACCCCGAAGTCTTGTTGCTGGCGGTGGTGGAACAGTGGGAGTCCAGCGGCATGTCGCGCGACTCCTGGCACCTGGTCAGCGCCGTGGTGCAGCGGCACTTCAACGAGCATTTGCAAAAAGCCTATGCCCTGTGCAATGCCGAACTGGTGGCCCAGGGTGTCATGCCGGTGGTCGATTTCAGCCCCAGAGCCAATCCGGTGGCACCGGATTCGGGTGTCGCACCGGCACCCGGCCAGCACCCGGCGGCACCGGCCAATCTGCCGCAGCGCCGAGGCGAAGCACCAGCGGATGGCCAGCGCTCGCCCAGCCTGTCCCAGATGCCCGTTTACGGTGGTCATTTGCCGGAGGCGGCAGCAGCAGCAGCAGGGCCGTCGTGGAGCGGCGTGGAGCGTCGCAGCGGTCGGGCGCAAGGCTTGCTGGAGCAGGTGGGGCGCCTGCTTGGCGGTTTTTTCAATCCGGCAGGCTCGGCCCAAGTGTCCCATGTTGCGCCGTCGGCCCCTTTGATGACGGCACTGGCGCAACAACCCCTGCTCAGCAGTGTCAGCCTGGAGCAGCCAACCGGAACTGGCCAGGTGGTGGTCATCGAGCGGGTGGTCCAAGAGTTGCGCCAGCAGTCTGCCGAGCTCAAGGATCAGGCGCAAACCGACAATGAAAAGGCCATCATTGAACTGGTCGCGCTGATGTTCCAGTCGATTTTGCAAGAAGACCGCATTCCTACCGGGGTGCGGGTCTGGTTTGCCCGGCTGCAAATGCCGGTGTTGCGCATCGCGCTGGCCGATCCGAATTTTTTCAACAAGCTCAACCATCCGGCGCGTCAACTGATTGACCACATGGGTTCGTGTGTGCTGGGCTTTGATGCCAGCGGCATCACCAGCGCGGCGCTGGAGCTCGAAATCAAGCGGGTGGTTCAGGTCATTGAGCAATACCCCGACACCGGCGAGCGGGTCTATAAAAAAGTCTATGAAGAGTTTCAGGCGTTTTTGAAGCAGCATTTGACCCAAAAACCGGCTACCCAAAAGGTGGTGGGGGTAGCACAGCAACTCGAACAAAAGGAAATCCTCACCATTCAGTACACCATCGAGATGCGCGACCAACTCAAAGACATGCCGGTGCGCGATGAAATTCGCGAGTTTTTGTACAAGGTCTGGGCCGAAGTGCTGGCGGTGTCGGCGGTGCGCCAGGGGGTTCAGCACGAAGAAACCTTGCTGCTGAAAAAAACCGCCACCGATCTGATCTGGGCCGCCAGCGCCAAACCCAACCGCACCGACCGCGCCCGGGTGATTGCCAATCTGCCCGATCTGCTGCAATGCTTGCGTACCGGCATGACGCTGATGGGAGTCAGCCGCCCGGCCCAGGATGCCCACATCAAGGTCATCAGCGACACGCTGGCGGATGCCTTCATGTCCAAGACCCAGGCGATTGCCGACGAGCAGATTGCCGCGCTGGCTGGCCGTCTGGCGCGCCTGGAAGACTACATCAGTGATGATGATGTCGAAGAATTGCCGCTGGATTCGCAAAACATTGAAGACCTGCTGGGCATCGATGCCTCGGATCTCGATGTGGTCACCGGAGGCGGCGGCAGCAGCAGTGCGATCATGCTCGAATGGGTGCGCGAACTGGCATTGGGATCCTGGTTCACGCTCGACCACAACCGCAGCGTCAACCAGGTGCAATATGTCTGGCGCAGTCCGCTGGGGCACCTGCATTTGTTTGCCAGCACGGTCGGGCGCAGCTATTTGTTTCAGTCCAACCGGCTGGCCGCCTATTTGCAAAAAGGCCTGATCCTGCCGCAGGAAGATGAACCGCTGATCACCCGCGCCACCCGTCAAGCCTTGGGCAAGATCGAGGCCAACCCGGAGCGGCTGCTGGCCTGAAAACCGCCGTCAGTTTGCCAGCCGCAGCACCCGGTTGTCGCACAATTCATCAAGCACCAGGGCATCGGGCTGCTCGCCGAGGCTCCAATAGACCATCAGCACAATCAGTTTGAGGTCTTCCATGCTGATCGTCTGGTCCGGTGCCGCCATGGCGCGCTCCATCACCAGTTCCAGCCGGTCATCCGGCAAGGCGCCCACCGAGACCAGAAAAGCCACAAAGCCCCAGCCCGCAACCCCCAGACGGTCTTGCTCCGGCCCGGTCAATACCCGCATGGCTTGCGCCGAGGCATGCCAGCCAGCCAGACTGTCGGCGGACTGAACCGGACCAGGTACAGCCGGACCGGCGATGGGTCGCAGCAGGCCACGTGCGGCATTTTTCAGCTCTTCGAGCCACAGCAAGGCCTCTACCACCTCCAGGCTGTCAAAGCCCACGGCGTTGAGCCTGCGCTGCAGCACCGGCAGTTCCGGGCAGCCATCGCCGCCCCAATAGTTTTCATAAACAAAGGCAAGGACTTCAAACATGGCCTCAATATACCGCCGGGCCAGTGCGTCAAACCGTCAAACAAGCCGGGAAATCAGACCCAGGGCGCAGCGGTCAGGTCTTTTGCCGCTGAAACAGGCCACCGGGCAAACCGGTGACCAGCCCGTCAAGCTCCAGCGTCATCAGCCGGGCCTGCAAACTGGCGGTGTCGAGGCCGGTGCGGGCGTGCAGGGCATCGAGTCCGACCGGATCAAAGCCAAGCGCCGCCAGCACCCCATCATCATGGTCAAATTGGCCTGTAGCGCTTGTGCCATCTGCGCTTGCAGCTATTGTTTCTGTATCAAGCCGAACCCCTTCAGACCACTTCAGTTCGTCAAAAATGTCCTGCGCCGACTCCACCAGTTTGGCCCCCTGCTTGATCAGCGCATGGCAGCCACGCGACTGCACCGCATGGATGGAGCCGGGAATGGCGAACACATCCTTGCCCTGTTCATTGGTCAGCCGCGCGGTGATCAGCGAGCCAGACAAAAGCGCCGCCTCGACCACCAGCGTGCCTTGCGCCAGGCCGGCAATCAGCCGGTTGCGCCGGGGAAAATTGGCCATCAGCGGCGGCGTGCCCAGCGGGTACTCGCTGAGCAGCAAGCCATGTTCGGCAATGCGATGGGCCAGCTCGCGGTGCGCGCGTGGATAGACCCGGTCCAGCCCGGTGCCGACCACCGCCAGCGTCGCGGCCCGGTCTGTGCCAGCCAGAGCCCCCTCGTGAGCTGCCCCGTCAATGCCAAGCGCCAGACCACTGACCACCGTGACCCCGGCTGCTGCCATGTCCTGTGCCAGCCGCCGGGCATTGGCCAGACCCTGCGGCGTCGGGTTGCGGCTGCCGACCATGGCCAGGCTGCGGGCCGGGTCGATAAAGCCCCCGGCAAGTGTTTCATGCGCTATTGAATATGTAGCTGCCTGCGCTTGTTCCATAAGTGCTGGAGGCTGATTTGGCTTAAAACCGGCAGCACCCAGAAAATACAGCATCAGCGGCGGGTCATCGAGATTGAGCAAGGCCTGCGGGTAACGCGCATCACCCAGTGTGGCCACCTGTCGGCGCATGCCGCCCGGCACGTCCTGCTGCAGCCAGGCCAGCGTACGTTCAAGCAGATTGGCCAACCCGGCTGGCTCGGTGCGCAAGGCCACGACCTGCGCTGCGCTGGCCGTCTGCGCCAGCGCCAGCGCCGACTGCCCGAAAATGGCTTGCGGCAAGCCAAAAGCCGCCAGCAGCTTGCGCGCGCTGCTGTTGCCCACACCCGGGGTCAGCGACAGACGCAGCCAGGCGCTGAGTTCGTCGGCCTCCACGTCAAAGCGGGTTGACCAGCCGGTCACCCACCCGGACCCCGCTGGTGATGTCGAGCACCAGCGCGTAAGACACTTTCTCAAAGGTGCGAAACACCATCAGCAAGCCATTGCGCTCATCGGGCAGTTTCATTTCGACTTGGCCCGGATCGGTTTTGTCGGGCAACCGGGCACCATCTCGCAGGATCGCCAGCACATGGCCGCTTTCGATGCCGTCGCGCTCGCCCCGGTTGATCACCACCACCTGGTTTTGCGAGGCATTGACAAACGCGCTGCCATACACCGACACAATGCGCGCGTCGGTGGGTGTCTGCGGCGCATGCGGCACATAGCTGAGCAGGCGCAGCGGTGGTTCGGGCACCAGCCGGTCGCCAGCCCGCATTTCCTCTTTGGCATCGACGATGTCGATGGTGGCGGGCACGATGTCCTGGCGCTGCTTGCCATCGGGGCCGGTGCTGTCCTGGCTGCCCTCGCTGCGCACCAGCAGGGCACGACCGACGTACTGCGCCTCATAGCCCAGCACTTCACCCGTCACCGGGTCTTTCAGCGGTGTCGCATTGCGAAAGATGCGGTAGGCCTTTTGCTTGCGGGTTATATCGTCCTGCAACGCCGCACCGGTGCTGCTGCGGGCATAAGCCCGGTCACCGCGGGTCAACAGCACCCGGCTGTCCTGTGCCGCCACAATGCGTGGCGCAGCAGTCAGACCCTGCTCATCAACAATGATGGGCTCGGTCAAAAAAGGCTCGATCAGATGGGTTTGCAGCGTCGGCAACGCGCCGCCGGGCAGTTTTTCGATGCGGGTATGGGGCGACAGCCGAACCGTTGGCATATCGCCACGGTTGTCGCCCACGGCGGCACTGCCCGGGTTGGTGCTCAGGCGGGCGCGACCGTCCTTGATATGCAGAAACAGCGTTTGCCCAGGGTAAATCAGGTGCGGGTTCTTGATGTCGGCGAGGTTCATGCCCCACAACTCGGGCCAGCGCCAGGGCGACTTGAGGAACATGCCGGAAATGCCCCACAGCGTATCCCCCGGCCTGATGCTGTAGCGCTGCGGCGCATCGGCCTTGAGTTCGCTCACCGGCACACCGGCACTGGCCACCCGCTGCGCGGTGGCACGCTGCGAGGCGGTGATGGGGAACTGCTGCGCCGCCACCGGGCCGGCCAGTTGCAGGCCGGCAGCGAGTGCCGCCAGCCAAATGGGAGCTGCATTGAAAGTAGGTTTTGCCATGGTGTTTACTGCCCTGTTAGAGCGCATCAAACTTTGCGCCCAAGCCCTTGATTGGACAACGATTGTCGCCCCCCGATCAAGCGGCGCGGCATAAAAATAGCGAAAATAACGACATCTTCGATGAGACACCATGGCTTTACTCCCAATTCTTTGTTATCCGGACCCCAAATTGCACACCGTGGCCAAACCGGTGGCAGCCGTCGATGCCCGCATCAAAACCCTGATCTCGGACATGATCGAGACCATGCTGGAGGCCAAAGGCATTGGTCTGGCCGCCACCCAGGTCGATGTGCATGAGCGCCTGATCGTCATCGACATCTCCGAGCAGCGTGATGACCCGCTGGTGCTGATCAACCCGCGCATTGTCTGGTCCAGCCCGGAAAAGCACCAAAACGAAGAAGGCTGTCTGTCGGTGCCCGGTATTTACGACAGTGTCGAGCGTTGTGATACGGTCAAGGTCGAGGCGCAAGACGGTCACGGAACAGCGCGCCTGATTGAGGCCGACGGCTTGCTGGCGGTGTGCATCCAGCATGAAATGGACCACCTGCTGGGCCGGGTGTTTGTCGAATACCTGTCGCCGCTGAAACGCAAACGCATCAAGACCAAAATGCTCAAGTCCCAGCGTGAGGCGCGCGCCTGATGGCGGCGCTGAAGCTGGTTTTTGCCGGCACCCCCGAATTTGCCTGCGTCGCGCTGGCAGGTTTGCAGGCCGCCGGGCATGACATCACGCTGGTGCTGACCAAGCCCGACCAGCCGGCCCGGCGCGGCCTCAAACTGCAAGCCTCCCCGGTGAAACAATTTGCCCAAGAGCACGGCATGGCGGTGGCGCAACCGCGCAGCCTGCGGCTGGACGGCAACTACCCCGAAGACGCGCAGACCGCCAGGCTGGCGCTGCAACAGGCACAGCCAGATGCCATGGTGGTGGCTGCTTATGGCCTGATCTTGCCGCAGTGGGTGATCGACCTGCCCCGGCAAGGCTGCTTCAATATCCATGCGTCCATGCTGCCGCGCTGGCGCGGTGCGGCACCGATCCACCGCGCCATCGAGGCCGGCGATGCCGACACCGGGGTCACCATCATGCAGATGGATGCCGGGCTTGACACCGGCGCCATGTTGCTGGCCCAGAGCTTGCCAATTCAGGCCACCGACACCAGCGGCAGCCTGCATGACAAGCTGGCCGCACTGGGTGCTGCACTGATGCTGCAAACGCTGCAGCAGGTGCAGCAAGGCCGGGCCCGGGCGCTGCCACAGCCAACTGATGGCATCACCTACGCCAGCAAGATCAGCAAAACCGAAGCTGCCATTGACTGGGCGCAACCGGCCCAAACCATTGCCCGGCGGGTGCGTGCTTTTAACCCGGCACCGGTGGCCAGCACCACCTTAGCCGGTGAAACACTCAAAATCTGGGCCGCCGAGGTTGACTCCGAAACACCCCCGGCACCCCTGAAATATGGAACAATTATGGCTGTAGCCCTTACTGGTATTGCGGTGGCAGCTATGAATTCAATAGTTATTCTGACCGAACTGCAACGCCCTGGCGGCAAGCGCCTGAAGGTGGCTGACTTTTTGCGTGGTTTTGATCTGCAGCCCGGCATGCGGTTTGACTAGGTCAGTTGCGTGTTTCTGAAGCCCGATTTTTACCGCCACCCCGAGTTTCGTGCCGGTGCGCTGGAGTCGCTCGGTGCCGCTCCCGGTCTGGCCGCCTGGGGATTGATGACCGGTGTGGCCATGGTGAACTCGGGTCTGAGCACTTTTGAAGCGCTGCTGATGGGCCTGCTGGTGTTTGCCGGCAGTTCGCAACTGGCGGCCATTCCGCTGATAGCCGCTGGCGCTCCGATGTGGGTGGTGCTGGCTACCGGCTGTTGCGTCAACCTGCGGTTTGTCGTGTTCAGCGCCCATCTGCGCCCCTACATGATGCACTTGCCCCGGTGGCAGCGGCTGCTGACCGGTTACCTGACCACCGACCTGAGTTATGTGCTGTTTACCCGGCGCTACCCGCAGCACGGCGGCACGCCGGATCAATTGCTGGCGCAGCAGGCCTATCTGGCTGGCAACTGCGGTGTCAACTGGCTGGCCTGGGTCGGCTGCAGTGTGCTGGGTGTGCTGCTGGCGAGCCTGATACCGACCCGCTGGGGCCTGGGTTTTGCCGGCATTCTGGCGCTGTTCGGGATTTTGTTTTCACTCGCCTCAAGCCAGTTGCGCTGGGTCAGCGCGGGTGTCGCCGGTGCTGCCGCAGTGGCGGCGTTTGCGCTGCCGTTCAAGCTCAACATCCTGCTGGCGATTGCTGCTGCGGTGGCCACCTGCCTGCTGCTCGAAGCCAGTCGCGCGGCTAGGCTGCCCGGCCAGGCAGACAAATCATGAACATCGGCACAGATCTCTGGACGGTGCTGGTGATCCTGGGCCTGGCATTGGTGACGGTGCTGACGCGCACGCTGTTTTTCATCTCCGGCAAACCCTGGCATTTGCCGCACTGGGCACAGCGTGGCTTGCAGTACGCACCGATTGCCGCACTGGCCGCCGTGATCGTGCCCGAACTGGTCATGACCGGGGGTCAATTGATTCAAACCTGGCAAGATGCGCGCCTGTTTGCCGCGCTGGCGGGCACGCTGTGGTTTTTCTGGCACCGGGGACAAGGCCAGGCGGTGCTGGGCACCATTGTGGTCGGCATGCTGGTCTATCTGCCACTGCATCTGGGGCTGGGCTGGTAACTCGTCGGCGCCGGCATCGGAGCCGGCCAGCCGGCCCCGACAGCTTTTACAATTGCCGCCGTTGCAACCAATCCGGGCAAGACCATGACCGTCATCCGATTTTCTGATTTGTGCGCGCAAGGCGCTGTGGCGGGCAAACGTGTCTTCATTCGGGCGGACCTGGATGTGCCGCAAGACGACAGCGGACGCATTACCGAAGACACCCGCATTCGGGCCTCGGTGGCCTGCATTCAGATGGCGCTCGATGCCGGTGCCGCCGTGATGGTCACCAGCCACCTGGGCCACCCGACCGAAGGCAGCTTCAAGCTGGCCGACTCGCTGGTGCCAGTGGCCAGGCGGCTGTCCGAGTTGCTCAAACGCCCGCTGCCGCTGCTGGGCAACTGGCTCAATGGCGTGCCGGTGGCCCCGGGGCAGGTGATGCTGCTGGAAAACTGCCGTCTTAATGTCGGGGAAAAGGACAACACCGAGGCGCTGGCGCGGCAAATGGCCAGCCTGTGCGACATTTTTGTGCATGATGCCTTTGGCACCACGCACCTCACCGAAGCCAGCACCTATGGCATTGCCGAATTTGCCAAAGTCGCCTGCGCCGGCCCGCTGCTGGCGGCTGAAATGGATGCCATCTCCCAAACCCCGGCCGACCCGCAGCGCCCGCCGGAGGGCAAGATGCTGCCAGCGTTGGAGATTCTGCACCGTCGCGGCGAGGCCGCCAAAGCCGCGCCATTGCCGCCGGTTCTCGACATGGCCCGTGGCGTCGCCATGATGGGTTCCGAAGCCTCGCTCGGCAAAATCCTGAAAACTGTGGCCAGCAGCATGGCCGACAGCTTGCCGGCAATGACTGCTGCCTTGAGCGCCGGTGATGTCGCCAAAGCCAATGCCTTGCTGCATGCCATCAAGGGTTATGTTCCAATTTTTGCGGTCGATGCCTTGGTCGAGCAGGTCACCCATGTTGAGAAACTCGGCAAAACCGAATCGCTCGCCGTGGTAGCGCCGCTGTTTGCCGAACTGCTGCCCCGACTTGAGGGTCTGCTGCAAGAGATCCGCCGGTTCCTGGCGCAAGCCTGAAATGTTGTGACGAAGTCGGGATTAAATGCTGCTAAGCTCTAAACTCCTTTCGATGCCGTTGCGTAACGATAAAAAATGTCGGGCCTGAGGCCCTCCTTGCCTGGTTTTAACTATGAAGCTGATGTTTGCCCGTGTTCTGGTGGTCGATGACGACGATGTCATGCGTACTTTTGTGGTCAACAGCCTGCGCCGGCTGGGAATCCAGTCGATTGAAACCGCCATCGATGGCGCCAGTGCGCTGCGCACCATGGCGGTTTTC
>CAIQOO010000216.1 GCA_903873485.1 uncultured beta proteobacterium
GAACCTCGGCATCGAGGGCATTATGGTGGCGGGGGCTTTTGCCGGCTGGCTGGCGGTGTATGGCGGCGCGCCGCTGTGGCTGGGAGTCGCTGCGGCCGCGCTAACGGGGGCGGCGCTGGGTCTGCTGCACGCCTTTTTGACGGTGGCGCTGGCGCTGTCGCAGCATGTCTCGGGGCTTGGCATCACGCTGCTGGCCACGGCGCTGAGTTATTACGGCTACCGGGTGAGCTTTCCCAAAGTGTCAACCCCGCCGACCATCACGCCATTTGCTGACATGAGTTGGCTACCTCTGCCGATCCTGGCGCAGCAAACCCCGATGACGCTGCTGGCGCTGCTGGCGGTGCCGGCGCTGGGTTATCTGCTGTTCAAGACCCCGGTCGGCCTGGCGATCCGCATGGTTGGCGAAAACCCGCAGGCGGCCGAAGGCCAGGGGGTGTCGGTGGCGCGGGTGCGCACCGGTGCCATCGTCGCCGGGTCGGCGCTGATGGGGGTGGCGGGTTCGTTTTTGACGCTGTCGGCGTTCAACGCTTTTTTCTTCAACATGGTCAACGGGCGCGGCTGGATTTGTGTGGCGCTGGTGGTGTTTGCCTCGTGGCGGCCGGGCAAGGCGCTGCTGGGTGCCCTGCTGTTTGCGTTTTTTGACGCGCTGCAACTGCGCCTGCAGCAAATGAATGATGCCGTGCTGCCCTACCAGTTGTATTTGATGCTGCCTTATGTACTGTCGATCATTGCGCTGGTGCTGGTGGCGCGCAAGGCCAGCTACCCGCAAGCGCTGATGAAGCCGTACCGCAAGGGCGAGCGTTAAAAATACCGCCTTGCCTGACCTGCCGCCAGGCTGTCGATCACTGCCATTTTTAAGCATTAAAATGGCATCCAGCCCTTATGCAGTCTGCGCTGAGTGCTATTTTATTGATAATTGACAACCAGCCCGACAGCCAGTTGGCAAAGCACTGCTTTACCCTGACAGGCGTGATTTGGCCCTATCATCCCCAACTCATATTTTGTTCAACCGTCCGGTTCATGCTGATCAACCCCAAACTGCAGTCCCGCTTTCCTGCACTCAAGACATCCGGTCTGTTGCCCGCGCCCAAAGGTGTTGCGCTGGCGGTGCTGCGGCTGACCCAGCAGGACCACACTACGCCGGCACAACTGGCGCATGCGGTTGAAGCCGACCCGGCGCTGGTGGCCCGGCTGCTCAAGCTGGCCAACCATTGCCAGTTGTCCGGCAGCCGCCCGATTCTGGCGATCAAGGATGCCATCGACACGCTCGGCATCAATGCGGTTCGCGGGCTGGCGCTGGCTGCCTCACTGATGACAGACCGGCAGGCCAGGCGTTGCAGCGGGTTTGACGATGTCGGTTTTTGGTCCCGTCATCTGGCTTGTGCGGTGGCGATGCGGGCGTTTGCCAGGCACACCCGGGTGATCCAGGAAGACGAAGCCTTCACCCTGGGCCTGCTGTCGCATGTCGGCAATCTGGGGCTGGCTGGTTTGTTTCCGGATGACTATTCGCCCTTGATCGAGTCGGGCGACCCCGGCGCGCTGCTGCTGCGGGAACGCTTGGCCTTTGAGTTTGACCATGGTGACCTGACCGCCGCCCTGCTGCTCGACTGGGGCTTTCCCGAAGAGCTGGTGCTGCCGATTTTGCAGCATGAAAACCAGACCCTGCCCGACCCGGCCGACCAGTCGCGCGCCGCCCGGCTGACGCTGACGCTGATGCTGGCCGACCAAATGGCCGACATCTGCATGGCCGACAACGCCGCCAGACCGGCGATGATGGCCGCGCTGCTGGCGCTGGGCGGCAAGCTGGGCGTTGAACCCAAAGCGTTGCTTGACCTGTGCGACGGTGTGGCGCAAGACTGGCGCGACTGGAGCCAACTGCTCAACCAGACCTCGCGGCACCTGCCGCCATTTGCCCAATTGCTCGGCAGCGCCGCACCGGCACCGCCTGCCGTCACGGCCGAACATCACCAGGACGGCGCTGACCGGACCGGGGTGATGCTGCTGCTGGCCGAGTCCGGGCAGCGCGACCGGCTTGGCGCCGCCATCGGGCAGGCCGGCTACCCCTGCCGCGCAGTTGACAGCGCCGCGCAGGCCCTGGCGCTGTTGCCGCAACAAGCCCCTGACCTGCTGCTGATCGATGGCCTGCTGCCGGACATGAATCCGCTGGAACTGCTGCACACGCTGCGGCAAGACCCCGCCGGATCAGCGCTTTTTTTGGTGCTGCTGACCGACCCACAGCAGCCCGCGCAGGTGGCACAGGCGTTTGCTGCCGGGGCCGACGACTGTGTGTCGCGCAATGCCGAGCCAGGCGAACTGGCGGGCCGGCTGATGGCATGGCAGCGGGTGATCGGGCTGCAGCGCAAGCTTCAGCGTGACCAGTCCAGCCTGCAGCAGTTTGCCGCCGAGTTCGCCCGATTGACCGAACGTATCGAGGCGACCCGGCAAAAGGAGTTTGAAAACGAACAACGCATGGAATTGGCACTCAGCGGCAGCGACCTCGGTTGCTGGGACTGGGACATTGCCAGCGGCCTGGTGGTGCTCAACGCGCGCTGGTGCGCCATGCTGGGCTATCACACCCAAGAGCTGGTGCAAGACATGCCCACCTGGAAGCAACTGTTTCACCCGGACGATCTGGCGGCGGTCGAAGCCACCCTGAAACGCCATCTCGGTTCGGGCGTGCCGGTTTATGAAAGCGAACACCGGATGCGCCACCAGGACGGCCACTGGATCTGGGTGCTTGACCGGGGCCGGGTGGTGGCGCGCAACAGTGCCGACACCGCGCTGCGCATGGTCGGCACCCAGATGGACATCACCGAGCGCCGGCAAGCGCAGGAAAAATTGCAGCGCAGCCATGTTTTGCTGCAAAGCATTCTGAAAACCATCCCGGTCGGCTTGAGCGCCTTTGATGCCGATCTCAATCTGATTGCAAAAAATGACCTGTTTCAAACCAGCCTGGATCTGCCCGACGCGCTGTTTGAAAACCCGCCGACCTCGTTTGAGCGCATCATCCGCTTCAATGCCGAACGCGGCGAATACGGCACGCAGGAGCCGCAGGCGAAGGTCGCCGAGTTGGTGGCGCTGGCACGCCATCCGGTGGCGCACCAGTTTGAGCGGGTCCGCGCCAATGGCCGGGTGCTGGAGATTCGCGGTGCACCGATGCCCGGCGGCGGCTTTGTCACCATCTACACCGATGTGTCCGACCGCAAGCGCGCCGCCGCGCAGGTGCTGCACAGCACCCAACTGTTGCGTGGGGCGATTGACTCGCTTGATGAAGCCTTTGCGCTGTTTGATGCGCAGGACCAACTGGTTTTCTGCAACGAAAAATACCGCACGCTGTACGCCCTGTCGGCCGACCTGATCGTGCCCGGCGCCACTTTTGAACACATTATTCGCGAAGGGGCCAGGCGCGGCCAGTACCAGGAGGCGATCGGTCGCGAAGATCAATGGGTGGCCGAGCGGCTGGCGGCACACCGGGCTGCCGACACCACGCTGGTGCAGCACCTGGGCGACGGGCGGGCGCTGCGCATCATTGAACGCCGTCTGGCTGACGGCAGCACCGTCGGTTTCCGGGTTGACATCACCGACCTGGTGCGGGCCACCGAAGAAGCGCAGGCCGCCAACCTGGCCAAGAGCCGCTTTCTGGCCACCATGTCACATGAAATCCGCACCCCGATGAATGGCATTCTGGGCATGGCGCAGTTGCTGCTGGCGCCTCGGCTCAGCGATGCCGACCGGCTGGAATACGCCCGCACCGTGATCAACTCGGGGCATTCGCTGTTGACGCTGCTCAACGACATTCTGGACCTGTCAAAAATCGAGTCGGGCCGCTTCCAACTCGATTTGACGCAGATCGAACCCGAACAGATCCTGCACGAGATCAGCTCGCTGTTTGCCGGCGCTGCCAAAAACAAGGGTTTGCAGATCGATGTTCAATGGCGTTCGACACCGGCCCAGACCTATCAGGCCGACGGCCATCGCCTGCGGCAAATGCTGTCCAACCTGCTTGGCAACGCCATCAAGTTCACGCCGGGCGGCCAGATTTTGATTGAAGGGGCCGAGATCGGGCGCGACGAGACCAGCGCCATGCTGGAGTTTTCAGTCACCGATTCGGGCATTGGCATCCCGGCCGACAAGCAGGCCGCTTTGTTTGAGGCCTTTTCACAGGTTGACAGTTCCACCACGCGCGAATTTGGCGGCTCCGGTCTGGGCCTGGCGATCGTCCGCCAAATGGCCCATTTGCTCGGCGGCGAGGTCGGGGTACACAGTGAACCCGGCAGCGGCTCGCGCTTCTGGTTCCGGATTCGGGCCGACTTGATCAACACCCGTGATGCCGAGTTGGCCGGATGGCAAGAAGCCCTGCCGGCCAGCGACATGGCGGCGCAGCCGCAACTCAGCGGCCGGGTGCTGGTGGCAGAAGACAACCAGATCAACGCCATGGTGATTGAAGGTCTGCTTAAAACGCTGGGGCTTGCCGTGGAACTGGTGGTCAACGGCGTGCAGGCGGTTGACCGGCTGGCGCAGGAACAGCCGCCGGATCTGCTGCTGATGGACCTGCACATGCCGGTGATGGATGGCTACCGCGCCACCGAACATATTCGGCAAGCCGAGTTGAGCCGTGGGCAGCCGCGCGTGCCGATCATTGCACTGACTGCCGATGCCTTCGAGCAAGACCGGCTGCATTGCAAAGCGGTCGGTATGGATGGCTTTCTGGCCAAGCCGGTGGCACTGCATGACCTCAAGCTGGCGCTGGCCCAGTGGCTGCCTTGTGCGGCGCCGACGTCGGCCAGTGCCGATGCCCTGGCAGCGGCACCCGACCAGCCCGCCGTGGACTGGCCGCACTGCGAGGCGCTGCTGCAGCAGACCCGGCAACTGCTGGAGCTGCAAAAATTCGATGCCATCGAGCACTTTCGCGCGCTCCAGGCGGCGGCGGGCGCATCGGCGCTGGCCAAACGCCTGGGCGACATTGCGCCATTGGTCACAAACCTGCGTTTTGACGAAGCACTGACATTGCTGCGTCAAATACCGCCCACCCGGTAGTTCTGCCATTTCTGAGGCGACATGGAAAATTTGAAACCAAAAATACTGGCCATTGATGACACCCCGGTCAACCTGTTGACCCTGGGGGCGGCCCTGAAAGACGATTTTGACCTGCAGGTTGCCACCTCCGGCGCCATGGGCATCAACCTGGCGCTGCAAGACCCGCCGGACCTGATCCTGCTCGACATCATGATGCCCGACATGGATGGCTTTGAGACCTGCCGGCAGCTCAAGGCGGAACCGCTGCTGCGCGACATTCCGGTGATTTTTGTCACCGCCCTGAATGAACTCGACTCCGAAATCGAGGGGCTGATGCTGGGCGCGGCAGACTACATCACCAAACCGATTCAGGTCGAAACGGCACGCCAGCGCATTCACAACCTGATCGAGCGCGAGCAACTGCGCCGCCAGGTGATCACCCAGCGCGATCAACTGGCCTATGAAGTCACCATCCGAAAACTGGCAGAGGGACGGCTGCAGCTTGCCGCCGGTGTGTTTGCCAGTGCCCGCGAGGGCATCATCATCACCAATCTGGCCGGCGAAATCATCGATGTCAATGAGGCGTTTACCCGCATTACCGGCTACGGTCATGACGAGGTCGTCGGCCAGAACCCCAGCTTCCTGAGCTCCGGGCATCAGACCACCGAGTTTTACCAAAACATGTGGGGGCAGCTCACCAGCCTGGGGCACTGGAGCGGCGAAATCTGGAACCACCGCAAGAACGGTGATGTGTATGCCGAAATGTTCACCATCACCACCATCTTTGATGCGCAGGGTGAACCACAAAACTATGTCGCACTGTTTTCCGACATCACCGACCTCAAGGCGCAGCAGCGGGAACTTGACCACATTGCCCACTTTGATGTGTTGACCGGGCTGCCCAACCGGGTGTTGCTGGCCGACCGGCTGCGCCAGGGCATGGCGCAGGCAGTACGCCGCGACCAGCAACTGGCGGTGATCTTTCTCGACTTCGATGGCTTCAAGCGCATCAATGACGAGCACGGCGTTGAGGCCGGCGACCTGTTTTTGATGACGGTGGCCAAACGCGTCAAGCAGTCGATCCGCGAGGGCGACACGCTGGCGCGCATTGGCGGCGATGAATTTGTCGCGGTGCTGCATGACATCGACGACAGAACCTCTTGCCTGCCACTGCTGAGCCGGCTGCTGGAAGCGGCCGCCCTGCCGGTGCAGTTGCTCAATGTCGTGCTGCGGGTGTCGGCCAGTCTGGGGGTGACGTTTTACCCGCAAATCCTTGACATGGATGCCGAGCAGTTGCTGCGCCAGTCGGAACAGGCCATGTACCAGGCCAAGCTGGCCGGCAAAAACCGCTTTCACATGTTTGATACCGCCCAGGACAGCGGCATGCACCACCACCACGAGCAAACCAAGCGCATTCGCAAGGGTTTGTTTTCTGGTGAGTTCTCGCTGCACTACCAGCCCAAGGTCAACATGCGTACCGGGCAGGTCATCGGGGCCGAGGCGCTGATTCGCTGGCAGCACCCGGATCAGGGCCTGCAAATGCCCGGCTCGTTTCTGCCGGCGGTCGAAAACCATCCGCTGGCGATCGACATCGGCGAGTGGGTGATCGAGTCGGCCCTGACGCAAATGGACACCTGGCACGCCCAGGGGTTTGATTTGCCGGTGAGCGTCAACATCGGAACACGCCAGTTGCGGCATCTGGACTTTGTCGAGCGGCTGCGCGACATTCTGGCCCGACACCCCAACATCAAGGCCAGCAGCCTCGGGCTTGAAATAAAGGAGACCAGCGCCATCGACGACATCGCCAGCGTGTCGCATATCGTCGAGCAATGCACCGCTTTGGGCGTGGTGTTTGCCATCGACGACTTTGGCACCGGCTTTTCGTCCTTGACCCATCTGAAGCGGCTGCCGGTGGCGATCATCAAGCTAGACCAGAGTTTTGTGCGCGACATGCTGGTGGACCTGGAGGATTTGTCGGTGCTTGAAGGCGTGATCGGGCTGGCCCGGGCGTTTCATCGGGAGGTGATCGCCGAAGGCGTGGAGACCATCGAGCATGGCATCATGCTGTTGCGGCTTGGCTGTGAACAGGCGCAGGGCTTTGGCATTGCCCGACCGATGCCGGCGCAGGATTTGCCGCGCTGGGCCGCCCAGTGGCAGCCCGACCCGGCCTGGCAGTCGCTAGGTTGATGGCCACCGAGCTTGAGTGCCTTTTTGGCCTCCAGCCCTTATGGAATAAGCGCAGTTAGCTAGTATTTATATAGCATTTGAGGAAAGGATGGCCGCGTGCTTGATCTGTTGATTCAAAACGCCAGCCTGCCCGACGGGCGCCGCCAGATGGCGGTGGCGGTGCAAGGCGGCAGCATTGTCGAGGTGGCGGCCGGCCTGAATGCGGCGGCGCTGGAAACGCTCGATGCGCAGGGCTTTTTGCTGAGTCCGCCGTTTGTCGATGCCCACTTTCACCTCGATGCCGCACTGAGCTACGGCCTGCCGCGCATCAACCAGTCGGGCACGCTGCTGGAGGGCATTGCGCTGTGGGGTGAACTCAAGCCACTGCTGACCGTTGAGGCGCTGATTGAGCGCGCCCTGGCCTATTGTGACTGGGCGGTGGCGCGCGGCCTGCTGGCGATTCGCAGCCATGTCGATGTGTGTGATGAACGGCTGCTGGCAGTCGATGCGCTGCTGCAAGTCAAACGCTTGGTGGCGCCGTATCTTGATCTGCAACTGGTGGCTTTTCCGCAGGACGGCCTGCTGCGTGCCCCGGCGGCGCTGGCCAACCTGCAGCGTGCGCTGGATCGGGGGGTCGAGGTGATCGGCGGCATTCCGCATTTTGAGCGAACCGCCGAACAGGGTGCGGCCAGTGTCCGGCTGCTGTGCGAACTGGCTGCCGAACGCGGCCTGCGGGTCGATATGCATTGTGACGAGTCGGACGATCCGCTGTCGCGCCATGTCGAAACACTCGCCTCTGAGACCGAGCGCCTTGGTCTGCAGGGTCGTGTCACCGGCTCGCACCTGACGTCCATGCACAGCATGGACAACTACTATGTGTCAAAGCTGATCGCCCTGATGGCCGAAGCACAGTTGCAGGTGGTGGCCAACCCGCTGATCAACATCACCTTGCAGGGCCGACACGACAGTTACCCGAAACGCCGTGGCATGACGCGGGTGCCCGAACTGCTGGCAGCGGGCATCAATGTCGCCTTTGGCCATGACTGCGTGATGGACCCGTGGTACAGCCTTGGCAGTGGCGACATGCTCGAAGTGGCGCACATGGGCCTGCATGTGGCGCAAATGACCAGCCAGACCGCCATGCGCCAGTGTTTTGACGCGGTCACGGTCAATGCCGCCCGCGTCATGGGGCTGGAGCACTATGGCCTGCAAGCCGGTTGCCATGCCGATTTTGTGCTGCTGCAGGCGCGTGACCCGATCGAGGCGCTGCGCCTGCGTGCCACCCGGCTCAAGGTGTTTCGGCGCGGAAAACTGCTGGCCGAGTCGCCCGCCGCCGCCGTCAGCCTGCACCTGCCCGGGCGGCCCGAGAGCACTTGCTTTGGTTTGTGCCCTTAGTCGGCGGACAGCGCTAGCAGCGCGGCCAGCGTTTCGTGCCGCAGCGGTTTGGGAAAACTGCCCAGCAGTTGAATGCCGTCAGCCCGCGCCAGGTCTTGCGCCACGGACAGCATTTCAACATCGCCCCCGCTGATCAGCACCACCCCGCCCTGATAGGTTTGGCGGCCAAGTTCTGCCATGAATTCAATGCCGTCCATGTCGGGCATGAACAAATCACAAATCAGCATATCCGGCACCCGTGCCAGACCCGCCAGTGTGTGCAGGGCAGCGTGGCCATTGTCGGCCGTGTGAATCTCGGTGATGCCCAGGTCGCCGAGCATGTCACACACGACGCCACAGCTAAATTCATCATCATCGACCACCAGCACCGACCGGGCCGGGGGCTTGCATGTTGCATCATCCATCTCAAATCTTTCGTGTTATTGGCTATCTTGCCGCCAGGTTGGCGGTTGGCAGGCTTCACCCGGTCTGATTATTCACCCACCCGGCCTGCTTGTCCATCACCCAAAAGGGTGGTATTTGTCGAAATCATGCAGCGCAGCCTCTATTTTTTCACGGGCAGCGGCCAGCGCGTCGGGCAAAGTGGCTGCCAGCGACAGACATGGCTGTTGTTGCCCGGCGCGTGCGGCGGTCTCGATCTGCTGGCACAGTTCGCCCAGCGCCAGGGCGCCAACGGTGCGCGCCGATGATTTGAGCTTGTGCGCCAGCTCGGCGATCTGCCCGATGTCGGGCGCAGCCGTGGCGATCTGCTGCACCTGCTGCCGGGCGCCTTGCAAAAATTTTTGCAGCAAACGCTGTTGCGTGGCCGGGTAGTTGCCGACCATCTGGCCCAGTGTGCCGACATCCCAGACCGGCCAGCCCGATGGTGGTGCCGCCGGTGTGTCGGGGGCGGCGCGGCCAAGCGGCAGGGGCGGCGCCTGCGGCATCCATTTGGCCAGCATCGGCGCGAGTTCCTGCAGCCGCAGCGGCTTGGCCAGGCAGTCGTCCATGCCGGCATCCAGGCAGCGTTGCACTTCACCTTGCATGGCGCTGGCGGTGACGGCGATGATCGGCAGGCGTACCCCAGCGCCTTCGGCCTGCCGAATCGCGGCGGTCAGGGCAAAGCCGTCCATCTGCGGCATATGGCAGTCGGTCAGCAGCAGCGCAAACCGCCCGGACTGCCATTTTTCCAGCGCCACCCGGCCATCTTCAGCCACTTCGGCGGCATAGCCCAGCAGCGTCAATTGCTGCTGCAACACGTCGCGGTTGGTTTCGTTGTCTTCGGCCACCAAGATCCACGGCCCGCAACCGGCGGCTGGCACGGCACTGGCGGTCAGGCTGATTCTTGGGCGTTTTCGCCGCTCGATGCGGCGCTCGCCTGCCGGTTTGGCCGGTGCCGGCTGCAGCGGCAGCGTCAGGGTGAATTCGGATCCCTGCCCAAGCCTGCTGCCCACGCTGATCTGTCCGCCCATCAGGGTAGCCAGCCGCTGGCAGATGGACAGGCCCAGGCCAGTGCCGCCAAACTCGCGCGAGGTGCTGGCATCGGCCTGGGTAAAGGGCTGAAACAAGCGCGCCAGCACCGCCTCGCTGATGCCAATGCCGTTGTCAATTACCCGCAGTTGCAAGCCCGGAGCACCTCCCGCAAGCAGCACCGGCTCCAGCCGCAATTGCACCCGCCCGGGCGCGTCCGGCTTGCCGGGGGTGAACTTGATGGCGTTGCCCACCAGGTTGAGCAGCACCTGGCGCAAACGGGTCGGGTCCGAAAAAACCCAGGTCGGCAGCTCTGGCGCCACCCAGACTTCCAGCGCAATGGAGCGGTTCTGGGCGGTGCTGTCCATCAGTTGCAGCACATCTTGCACCAGCTCGGGCAGCGACACCGCAATATGTTCCACCGCCAGCTTGCCGGCCTCGATCTTGAAATAGTCCAGGATGTCGTTGAGAATTTGCAGCAGCACCAGCGACGACTGATGAATGGTGCCAAGCATGCGCTGCTGCTCGGACGTGAGCACGGTGCGCTGCAAGACATCGACCATGCCCACCACCCCGTTCATCGGGGTGCGAATCTCGTGGCTCATATTGGCCAGAAATTCCGATTTGGCCCGGTTGGCGGCATGGGCGGCAGCTTCGGCACGCTTGAGGTCGGTGATGTCGTCAAATGACATGACCCGGCCAATCACCTCTGTACCAACCCGTTGCGGTTGTGAAATGCGCCGGAAGATGTGTCCGTCGGCCAGCTCCAGGATGTCGTCACTGGATGCCTGCGGGTTGCTGTAAATGGCCTTGATGCGCGTCAGATACTGCTCGGGCTGGCGCATCTGGGCGGCGGCAAAAGCCAGCATCTGCGCGTGGCGGTCGGCCCCCAGCAATTCTGCCGGTATCTGCCAGAGTTCAACAAAGCGGCGGTTCCACAGCACGATCTGCCCTTGGCTGTTCACCGCCAGCACGCCCGATGCAGTCGATTCAAGGGTGGCGTTGAGCAGCGACAGCGAGGCGGTCAGTGCCTGCTGGTCGGCTTTGCCTTGGCTGATGTTGCGCGCCAGCCCGACAAAACTGACCTGTCCGGTGCTTTCGTCGTTGAGCCGCACACCGTTGGCGCTGCACCACAGGTAGCGGCCGTCCTTGCAAAGTGACCGGTATTCAAGCCCATTTTGTCGGGTGCCCGACTCAAACACCTGCTTGATGCTGGCCAGGCAGCCAGCCTGATCGTCCGGGTGCACAAAACGGGTGAATGGCTGGTTTAGCACATCGCCCAGATCATGGCCAAATTCTGCGCTCCATTGCGGCGATACATAGTCGAGGCTGCCCTCGGGCGTCAGCGTGAACAGCACGTCGCTGAGGTTTTCAAGCAAGGAGCGGTAGCGCTGGCGGCTGCTGCGCAGCGCGTCTTCCATCTGCTTGCGCACGGTGATGTCACTGACCGTGCCTTCAAAGCCCGTCACCGCACCCGATTCATCCCGCAGGACGGCGCCGTTGGTGTTGAACCAGTGCCAACTGCCGTCCTGGTGCTGGGTGCGGTGCTCCAGACCTTGCAGTGGTTCCCCGGTTGCCAGCACCTGCTGCATTGCCGCCAGACAGGCAGCCCGATCATCCGGGTGGATGATGTCCGTAAATGGGTGTCCCATGACCTGTTCCGGCGGATGCCCCATCAACAGAAACCAGCCGGGCGACACAAAGGTAAAGACGCCTGCGGCATTGAGCGTGTAAATGATGTCGTGGCTGTTGTCGATCAGCCGCCGGTAGCGGGCTTCGCTGGCTTGCAAGGCATCGACCACCTGCTGCAAATGCTCGGTCTTGTTCCGCACCATTTGCTCCAGTTCCAGGCGGTAGGTCTGGAGTTCAAGCTCGCTGGCCTTGCGTGCCGTGATGTCTGAGACAATGCCGACCAGATAAGGCTGCCCGTCGCGCCAGACGGTGCGGCTTCTGACATGAGCATGGCGCAGGCTGCCGTCCTTGTGCCGGTGCAGCGTTTCAAAACTCGATGATTCGGCGGTCAACATGGCCGCCACACCGGCCCGGGTGGCATCGGCATCAAACTCGCCCTGAATGTCGGCCAGCGTCAACTGGGCAAACTCGTCGCGGCTGTAGCCCAGGTCAGAGCAAGCGGCATCATTGAACTCGACATAGGCCAGTGTGCTGGCATCAATCATCACCATGCCATCAACCGCCTGGGTCACGATGCAGCGGTAAATCTCTTCGCGCTGGGCCAGTTCAGCTTGCGCGAGCGCCACTTTTTTGCTCAGCGCATTGGCACTCTGTAGGGCCAGGCGGGCGGCGAATTCGCTGTCGCGCAAACCCATTTCGGCAAGCTTGCGCTCGGTGATGTCCAAAATGGTGCCACGCAGCAACAGCGGCGCGCCGTTGTCATCAAAGCTCACTTCACCCAGCGCCGAGACCCAGCGCGCCTGCCCGTCGGCCGGGCGGATCAGCTTGTAGTCTTTGCTGAACTTGCCGTCGCCGGCTACCACCTGCTGGTAATAGTTGCGCAGTTCGTCCTGGCTTTCCGGTGCCACCAGGCCGATCCAGTTGTCAATGGTCTTGGCAAACGAGTCATCAATGCCAAATATCTGGTCCAGGATGGCCGAGCCTTGCCACAGGCCGGTGCGAATGTCGGTGACATAGGTGCCCACCCGGCCGATGCGCTGGGCTTCGTGCATCGCCTTGGCACTTTCGCGCATTGCCTGCCCGGTCTTGGCCTGCTCGGCGGCGCGCTCCTGGGCCTGTGCCTGATCAAGTATTTTTTGCGTCAGGAGGTGGCGCCGGCGCAGCATCAGGCTGACCAGCGCGGTGGCAATCGCCAGCACCGTGCCCAGCAGCACGCCAACTGCCGCCAGCAGTTGCGGCTTTTGCGCCACAGCGGGCGAACCAAAACCCGGCAGTGCATGAAACACCAGCGTCCAGGTACGGCCACCAAACATCAGTGGCAAGACGCTTTGAAGACCCGGCGTCCGGGTCAATGGCTGGCCCGGCGCCGAGTCAAACAGCAGATGCGCAGGGGTTTGGCTGCCGCCGTCAAAAACCGCCAGATGCAGGGTGTCGAGACCTTGCGGCAGTGCGTGCCGCAAAAAATCGGCGGCGCGAAACGACGCATCAATCCAGCCCAGCAGATGGGTCTGGCGCAAGGCGGGGGTGTCAAGCGCTGCGCCAACACGGTAAATCGGCTGGAACATGACAAAACTTGGAACCGTCTTGCCGACATCCTGGCGCAGTGTCAGCAGGCCAGAGATCGACTGGGCAGCGCTGTGTTGGGCCTGCTCCATGGCGGCGCGGGCCGGCCCGACACTGAAGACATCAAAGCCCAGCGCCAGGCGGTTGTCGGCAGCAGGCGGCTCGATATAGACAATCGGTGCATAGACCGCGCGCGGCCCGACCGGGCTGACCTGGTAATCGGCCAAGCCGTCATGACGCACGCTGGTCTGGTGCTGCGCCAGCTTGCTGGCCGGGACCTTTTCAACATAGGCCATTGACGCAAACTTGTAGTCCCCCTGGTTCAGGCCCAGGGTCGCATAAAAGTTGCGAAAGTCTGCGCGCGTCACCCGCGACGACGCATTGAACAGCCCGGCAAAGCTCTTCAATACCAGCGCGTGTGCCGCCAGATCAAGCTCAATGTGGCGCTGGAGATTTGCTGTCTGGTGTGCAAAGTCGGCCTGCAGTTGGCGTGCCGCAGCCAGGCTGGCGTGCTGCCACAGCACCGCCGTCAAAGCCATGCAGGCGACCCAGACCAGCAGCGCAACGCCGCCAGGCCCGAAGCCGGGCCGATGCCAGCGCATCGGTTAACTGCCCGTCAATTGGCGGCGCTGCCTGGCCTGTATCAGGGACTTGCACATGATGTTGGCCGACACCGGCTTGATGCAAAAACCGTCCACCCGGTGATCCATGGATTTGGTGAAATCAGCGGGCAGGCGGGACCCGGTGACCATGATCACTACCACCTGCGGCAATATCCGGCGCAGTTGCGCCAGCAGTTCCCAGCCGTCAACGCCGGGCATGTAGATGTCAAGCAAGACAAAATCCGGCCGGTGCTGTTTGGCCAGACGGCAGGCCGATTCGCCGTCCTCGGCGATATGGATATGACTGCCACCCATGCTGGTCAAGACGCTGGCCATCACCTCCTGTGAAAAGTCGTCGTCATCAACGATCAGGTAGCTGAAGTTTTTGATGTCTGCTTCTGTCATGTTGTCCCTTTTAGCGTGTTCAAATTTCAATTGAGCATACCAAGCCCGCAGGCGGGCAAGGCGTTTTTCTAGAAACCAGGGCGGCAGGCCCGGGTCGTGCGGGCATCACGCCAAGTGTGTTTTATATGCCAAATCAGCCTCCAGCCCTTGTCCCATAAGCGCTGGCAGCTATATTTAACATAGCTAAAAAGTTTCCCATCCGGCATCGCTGTTGGCCGCAGTCGGCTGGGCTTGCGGTTTGGCTGCCGACAGGGGTGTCACTGCGGTGCCAGCGGCTTTTTTGCCTCGGGCCGCCGCACCGCTGGGCACGCCGGCGGCACGGCGCTCGACTCCCTTGAAGTTGCCGGCCTTGGGCGGGTGGGCGCGCACCTGCGCCGCAGGCAGGGCCGTCAGACGGTCATGGCTGGCCGGGCTCAGCTTGAAAACAGCCACGGTCTGCACCAGATCATCGGCCCGGGTTTTGAGACTGCCAGCGGCGGCCGCCATTTCTTGCACCAGCGTGGCATTTTGCTGGGTCACCTGGTCCATCAGGGTCACCGCCTCGCCCACTTGCGAGACGCCCAGACTTTGCTCGTCGCTGGCGCTGCTGATATGCCCCATGATGTCGGTGACCTGGCGAATCGAGGACACCACCTCGTTCATGGTGATGCCGGCCTGATCCACCAGGGCGCTGCCCCGTTCGACCCGATCAACACTGGCGTTGATCAACACCTTGATTTCCTTGGCCGCCTCGGCACTGCGCCCGGCCAGCGAGCGGACCTCAGACGCCACCACGGCAAAGCCGCGGCCCTGCTCGCCGGCACGAGCGGCTTCGACTGCCGCATTGAGGGCCAGGATGTTGGTCTGGAAGGCAATGCCATCAATCACGCTGATGATGTCGCTGATCTTGCGGGAGGCTTCGTTGATGCCCTTCATGGTATCGACCACCTGCGCTACCACTTCGCCGCCTTGCACTGCCACCGTGCTGGCTTTCATGGCCAACTGGTTGGCCTGGCGGGCCGAGTCGGCATTTTGCTTGACGGTGCTGCTGAGCTGTTCCATTGACGCGGCAGTTTCTTCCAGCGAACTGGCCTGGCTTTCGGTGCGGGCCGACAGGTCGTTGTCGCCCTGGGCGATTTCGGCGCTGGCGATGGCGATGCCGGCCGCCGAATCCCGGACCTGGCTGACCAGTTTCTGCAAGGCGGCATCCATTTGCAGCATGACACCCATCAGGCTATTGGGCCCGCCGGTGTTGGTCATGCTGACGCTCAGGTCGCCTTGCGCAATGGCAGACAGCGCGGCACGGGCATCGGCCGGGTCGCCGCCCAGCTCTTTTTTCAAGGTGATTTGCATCCGGATGCTCAAAATGATCGCCAGCAGCGCGGCAAAGATTGCAATTCCCGCAGAAACGCCAACCGCCGCGTTGGCGGTGCCGATGGCCGTCTGGTGGGCGCTGACGGCGCCCTTGCCGGCGGCTTCACCGAGCTTCAACAGTTCGGCCTTGAGTTGGCGCCAGGCCGGGGTTTCTTCGGCATTGAGCACGGCCACCGCATCGCCATTGCTGGCCACCAGCGCCAGCGCTTTTTCTTGTGCCCGGGCTTGCTGGCTGCGCAACGGCGGCAACTGTTCCAGCGCTGCCTGCAAAGCGGTTCCCTGGGCGCTTTGCCGGGTGCGCTCGAACGCCTTGTCGTAGTTGGCCTGCGCCGCTTTCAGGTTGTCATGGGCTTTCGGGTTTTTCGGGTCAAGCACGATGTTGCGCAGGGCTTGTCCCATTTGCAGACCCTGCGCATACATATCCGCCAGGCCGCGCTCAATCGCCTGCTCGGTCATGATGTAGCGGTCAAACTCGCGCTGGCTGTGCACTAGGGCAGCGATGCTGCCGATCAAGCCGATAACAAACAAGATGGCCGGAATGGCCGAAAAAACCGCGATTCTGGAACTGAACTTCATGGCATGCCGATCCACTGTCGATGAAAAGCTGCATCATGCAACATTTCTTGGCGCCGGTTTTTGACCTTGGTCATGTTTTGCTACACTGATTTGATGTTTTTTCACCGCATCATCAATTTTTCAGGTAGCAGCGACCGGGGAGCCTGGCCCTGGTGGCGCCGGCCTGTCTTGCCTGCGCGCGCTGCCCTGCCGATTGCCTGATACCGGGCGCGTTGGCGCAGTCCAGCCCGCTGCGCTGTCAACTGGCACCGAACCGGTTTTTTGCCTGGTTGAGCGCATTCCTTCTTTTTCTGAGCGTTGCCGCAGACCGGCAAACCAGAAACCTGACCGGTTTTTTTTTAGGCATTGTTTTGTGATGACTGAAACTCAATTTTTGGCACTTCAGGCGCAGGGGTTTAACCGCATTCCCCTGACGGCTCAAGCGTTTGCCGATCTGGAAACGCCGCTTTCCCTGTACCTCAAGCTCGCCCGCATGGCCGGCCAGACCGAGCCTGCACCCTGCAGCTTTTTGCTCGAATCGGTGGTCGGTGGCGAGCGCTTTGGCCGCTACAGCTTTATTGGCTTGCCCGCGCGCACCCTGCTGCGCGCCAGTGGTTTTGGGCCGCAGGCACACACCGAGGTGGTCACTGACGGCGTGGTAGTGGAGCGCTCAGCGCAAAACCCGCTGGACTTCATTGCCGCTTACCAGCAGCGTTTCAAGGTCGCGCTGCAGCCTGGCATGCCACGTTTTTGCGGCGGTCTGGCGGGTTATTTTGGCTACGACGCGGTGCGTTACATCGAGAAAAAGCTGGCCGCCAGTTGCCCGCCGGACGAACTTGGAACCCCCGACATTTTGCTGTTGCAGTGCGAAGAGCTGGCGGTGATTGACAACCTGTCGGGCAAGCTGCACCTGATGGTGTATGTGGATCCGGCGCTGCCACAGGCTTATGCCAGCGGGCAGACGCGCCTGGCCGAGCTGAAAGCACGCCTGGCGCAAGCGGTGGTGGCACCGGATGTCAGACCCAGCCCGGGCCATGCCGCGCAACGCGACTTTGCCAAAGCCGACTACCTCGCTGCCGTAGCGCGCGCCAAGGCGTTGATCGTCGGTGGCGACTTCATGCAGGTGCAGGTCGGCCAGCGCATCAAAAAGCGCTACACCGAGTCGCCCCTGAGCCTGTACCGGGCGCTGCGTTCGCTGAATCCGTCGCCCTACATGTACTACTACAACTTCAGCGGCGCGGTGGCAGGCAATGCGGACTTTCATGTGGTTGGCGCCAGCCCGGAAATTCTGGTGCGCCAAGAGCAGGTGCAGCAAGACGGCCAGACGGCGCAAAAAATCACCATCCGTCCGCTGGCCGGCACCCGTCGGCGCGGGGCCACGCCCGAACTCGACAAGGCGGCCGAAGTCGAGCTGATCAACGACCCCAAGGAGCGTGCCGAACACGTCATGCTGATTGATCTGGCGCGCAACGACATTGGCCGCATTGCCCAAATTGGCAGCGTCAAGGTGACCGACGCGTTTTGTGTCGAGCGTTACAGCCATGTGATGCACATCGTCAGCAATGTCGAAGGCTTGCTGCAAGGCGGCATGACCAGCATGGACGTGCTGCGGGCCACTTTTCCGGCCGGCACCCTGACCGGCGCGCCCAAAGTGCATGCGATGGAGCTGATTGACCAACTGGAGCCGACCAAACGCGGCATTTACGGCGGTGCCTGCGGCTACCTGAGTTATGCCGGCGACATGGATGTAGCAATTGCGATCCGCACCGGCATCATCAAGGACCAGGTGTTGTATGTGCAGGCGGCCGCCGGCATCGTCGCCGACTCGGTGCCGGAACTGGAGTGGCAAGAAACCGAGGCCAAGGCGCAGGCGCTGCTGCGTGCGGCGGAACTGGTCGAGGAGGGACTGGAATGAAACTGCTGATGATCGATAACTACGACAGCTTTACCTACAACATCGTGCAATACCTCGGTGAACTGGGTGCGCAGGTGACGGTGGCACGCAACGATGAAATCACGCTGGCCGAGATCGACCACCTGTATGCGGCGGGCCAACTCGACCGACTGGTGATCTCGCCTGGCCCGTGTTCGCCAGCACAAGCGGGCATTTCAGTGGCGGCCATCGTGCACCTGGCCGGCAAGCTGCCAATTTTGGGCGTCTGCCTGGGTCATCAAGCGATCGGTGCGGCGTTTGGCGGCAACATCATTCGCGCGCAGCAGCTCATGCACGGCAAGACCAGTGTCATCAGCACCACACAGGAAGGCGTGTTTGCCGGCTTGCCCCGGCAGTTCACGGTGAACCGCTACCACTCGCTGGCGATCGAGCGCGCCACCTGCCCGGCGTGCCTGAAGATCACCGCCCAGACTGATGACGGCGAGATCATGGGCATCCGGCATGTCAGCCAAGACGTTGAAGGCGTGCAGTTTCACCCCGAAAGCATCCTGACCGAACATGGCCATGCGATGCTGCAAAACTTTCTGCGGCCACGGGCTTGAAGTTTGCTATTTAATAGATAGCTGTCAGCGCTTATCCAGCAAGGGCTGGAGGCATAAATGATGTATTATCCTGGGGTATCGGGCTGGATCATTCGGGGTGGGCACGGGCCGGTGGCCATCAAGCGCGCTTGCCACGCGACAAGTCAACGCCCAACTGCTTGAGCTTGCGATAAAGATGGGTGCGTTCCAGCCCGGTTTTTTCCGCCACCCGGGTCATGGAGCCGTTTTCTTTGGCCAAGTGGAACTCGAAATAGGCCTTTTCGTATTCATCGCGGCCCTCTCGCAGCGGTTTGTCGAGCAGAAACGTCTGGGAAACCTGCGGACCTTGGTCAAGCGGTGATTCTGCCGCGCTGCGGGCAGATTCCCCAACCTGGAACAACCCATCGACCGGGCGCAATTGCACACTGGGCACCGGTGGTGCCGACGGGCGCTTGGACCCGCGCGCCAGACCCTGTTCAACGGCCTTGAGCAGCTTTTGCAAGGTAATCGGTTTTTCCAGGAATGCCAGTGCGCCAATGCGGGTGGCTTCGACAGCGGTATCAATGGTGGCGTGACCGCTCATCATGATGACGGGCATGGTCAACAAGCCGGTGGCCGACCACTCTTTGAGCAGGGTGACGCCGTCGGTATCTGGCATCCAGATATCGAGTAAAACCAGATCCGGGCGTTCACGCAAGCGCGCCGCCCGCGCCTGCGCCGCATTTTCAGCGACCTCAACCGTGTGGCCTTCGTCGTTGAGAATCTCAGACAGCAAGTCGCGAATGCCAAGCTCGTCGTCCACCACCAGAATGTTTGCCATAGTGTTTATGCGTCCCTCGAAGAAAATCTGTGCTGTGATGGGTTAGCCTGGCTGGGTTGCCGCAGCACGGTCGATGGCGAATGATAACGACACTTGGGCACCGACCGGCTGTCCATCGGCCAGCCGGTTGCTGATTTCTACCCGGGAGCCATGTTCATCGGCTATTTTTTTGACCACCGCCAGGCCTAGGCCCGTGCCTTTGTCCTTGGTGGTGACATAAGGCTCAAAGGCTCGCTTGAGAATGTTGTCCGGGAAACCGGTGCCACAGTCCTGCACGCTCAGGCGAACCCGCTGTGAAGCCACTTGCCACTGGGTCTTTAACACCACCGGGTGCCGGCTGTCCATGCGTCCTGCGCTGGCTGTCGCGTCTTGCGCGTTTTGCACCAGGTTGTGCAACACCTGGCGCAACTGCTGGGCATCGCCCTGCACGCTGGGACACTGGGGATCCAAGTCGGCGACCACCAGCGCCGGGCTGTTGTCGTTGGCATAGAGATTGAGCACATCCAGCGCCAGCGCATTGAGGTCAACCGGCTTGAGTTCCGCCGCAGGCAAGCGTGCGTAGTCACGGAATTCGTTCACCAGACGTTTCATGGCATCGACTTGATCGACGATGGTCTTGACCGATTTGGTCAGCAGCGCCTGCTCGGCGCTGGCCAATTTACCTGAGAGCTTCATCTCAAGGCGCTCGGCCGAGAGCTGGATCGGGGTCAGCGGATTCTTGATTTCATGCGCCAGCCGTCGTGCCACCTCGCCCCAGGCCTGGGATCGCTGCGCCGACACAATTTCAGAGATATCGTCAAACACCAGCAAACGCTGACGGCCCGGCAGTTCGGCGCCACGCGCAATCAGGGTAATGACATCATTGGCCGGGCGACCGACCAAGCCGGCACTGGTGTTGCCGAGTTGAAAAGACTGTTGCCAATGGTCAAGACTGCGCTTTTCGCCATGCAGCAAGAAGGCCTCGAATTGTTGCCTGACGCTGGCGCCAAATGACTGCAGGCCTTCTATCTGGTCGAGCGGCTGGCCTTCATGGGCGGCCAGCGGCAATCTTAAGATGCGGGTGGCGCCGGGGTTGGAAGACACAATCGCGCCGTCGGCATCGAGCACCATCACGCCGGCCGTCAGGTTGTCGAGAATGGTCTGCAAATTGGCATGCGCGGCGCTGACCTCCATCATGCTGGCCTGCACCGCCTGCCGGGCCTCGGAGAGTTGCCGGGTCATGTCGGCAAATGAGCGTGTCAAACCGTCAAGTTCGTCTTTGCCGCCGAGCGAGGCTTTCGGTGTCAGGTCGCCTGCGGCCACTTCACGCACACCATCGGCCAGCAGCAGCAGCGGCCGGGCAATCTGGTTGCCCAGCACCACGGCCAGCAAAACGCCGCCAAACACCGCCATGAACAAGCTCAGGGTCAAGGTGCCGATGTACATGCGACGCAAGCCCTGACGTGCCAGGGCGCGTTCCTGGTACTCCCGGTTGGCTTGCGACACCGCCAGGGCATTGGCCACCAGAGTTGACGGCAAAGCCTTGGCCGCCAGCAGATAACGCGGCTCGGCCAAGGCGCCGACAGCGGCGCTGTTGACCAGCACCAGCGCCTTGATGCGAGCGATGCCTGGCTCCGGTGTCGGGCTGTCGTCCAATCCTTCGACCCAGGTGATGAAGCCATGCGCACGTGCCGCCCGAAACTGCTGTTGCATCGGCAACTCGGGGGTAAGCTGGTAACGGGACTGGCCGGCCGCCGCAATCAGCCGCCCGGCGGCACTCCACAGCATCAGGTCGTCGGCCCCCATGGCCTCACGCGCGCGCTCCAGTGGCAAGGCGGCGCTGGCATCCGGTGTGTCAGCCAATTGGCCGGTCGCGCTGCGGGTTTTGGCGGCCAGGTCAGAAGTCAGCGTGTCGAGCGTTGCCCGGCCCAGATTCAGGCCAGCTTCCAGGGCGCCTTCGACCTTGATGTCAAACCAGCTTTCAATCGAGCGCGAAACAAACTGGTAAGACACCACATAAATCAGCACGCCCGGGGCAAATCCAGCCAGTGCAAACACGGCGGCCAGCTTGACCAGCAGGCGGCTGCCAAATTTTTTCTGTTGCAAGCGCTTGAGCAGGCGATAGGCAACCCAGCAAATCACCAGCAGCAACAGTGCTGCCACCACCACATTGACGGCAAACAAAAGGGTGTAGTTGCGCTCGTACAAATCACGGTGGGTGGTGGCCTGGGTCAGCAAAAACAGCAACACCAGGCCGACCGCCACCATGGCGGTCAGCCCCAGGCCGATGACCCAGCGCAAGGCGCGCGATTTTTTCATCCGCGCCACCGGATCGCCGCCGCTGCGCTGCGAGACCGTCACTTGATGGACTCCGGCTCGAATGTCTGTGTTGCGCTGCGGGAAAGCAGCCAGTCCGACTGACCGAGTGTGCCAATCTGCAGCGGCCGGGGCAACTGGGTCACATCCAGTTGAAACTGGAAATGGATGACATGTTTGATGCCATGTTCGAGGTCGGCGAGATTGGCGATCTTCCAGCGGGAAATCCGCCCAATAAGGGCCAGTGCCTCGTCGAGTGATTCAAGATTTTGATTCAGCGCTAGGCCCGGCACGGCATCAAAGGCTTCACCAGACCCCGTATTGAGCCGCCAGCGCCGTGTTAGCGGGTGATAGGACAAACGCATGCTGCGCTGGACCGAGGCGATTCTCTTGTTCATCCAGTACCAGCGCTGACGCAACAGGTCTGCCTGTGCCACAAAGTAGATTGGAATGCCCTTGAGCAGGGCATCTTCCACCGCGGCGGGCAACTCCAGGTCGAGCTGGGCTGACAGCCAAAGAGATTCATCCAGGCGCTCCAGCTTGAGCAACGGCGCCTCCGGCGGGTTTGGCTGCGCCGTCGCCAAGGCCGCCAGGCCCGGCAAGGCCATCGCCATCAGCCAGGCGCGCCGGTCAAATCGCTTGTTTTTCAAGCAACGCGTAATAAAAGCCATCATGATCATCTGCATGATTGTCCCTTGGTGCGCTTTTATCGGCGTTGTCAGGCGGCAACAAATGGCCGGGACTGGGCAGCATCAGAGCCTGCGCATGGCCAGCCAGAAAAGCCGTCAATTGCTGTTCGCCCTCGGCACGAAACACCGAACAGGTGCCATACAGCAAGCGCCCGCCGTCTTTCAGCAAGGGCCAAAGGCGGGTCAAGAGCCGGGCCTGGGTGGCTGCAAGCTGGGCTATATCGGTTGGGCGACGCAGCCAGCGAATATCCGGATGCCGGCGAACAATGCCGGAGGCTGAACAGGGGGCATCGAGCAAGATGGCGTCAAAGGGTTCGCCATCCCACCAGGATGCCACATCGGCCGCATCGGCGGCCACCACGTTGGCCTGCAGACCGAGCCGGTGCAGCGTTTGATGGATGCGCTGACAGCGCATCGGGTCAAGGTCCAGCGCGGTCACCGCCACATCGGCCAATTCCAGCAGATGCGCTGTTTTGCCGCCGGGGGCGGCACACGCATCCAGCACCCGAAGCCGGGGCCGGTTTGCCAGGCCCGACAGCAGCAAGGGCGCTGCCAACTGGGCGGCGCCGTCTTGCACCGACACCCAGCCATCGGCAAAACCGGGGAGTTGCTGCACCGGGCAAGGGGTTGCCAGCACCAGGCCTGACGGGCCCAGCGGGGATGCCGCCAGGCCGGCCTGACGCAGCCGCAGCAGATAAGCCGTCGGCGTGGTGCGCCGGACATTGACGCGCAACACCATTGGGCCAGGCTGATCTGATGCGGCCAAAATCGACTGCCAATGGCCTGGCCAGTCGGCCTGAAGCTGCGCGATCCACCATGCCGGATGGTTCCAGCGCGCTACCAGGTCGGCATCGGTCAGCGTCACCAGCGCATCATGCTCACGCAAAAACCGGCGCAGGCAGGCGTTGATGAAGGCCGCCTGCGGCTTGCTGCCCGGCGTTTTTTTGGCCGCTTCAACCGTCTGGTTCACCAAGGTAAAGGCATCGTAGCGGGCAGCATCCTTGCGCCACAGCAAGGCCAGCGCTACGCACAGCAAGGCATCGACGGCTGGCGGCGGGGTTCGGGCCGCCAATTGCCGGCGCAATGCCTGCGCCCGCCCCAGAGAGCGCAACACCTCAAAACTCAGGGCTTGCACACCGGGACGTTCCGGAGTTGCCACGGCCTCAAGCGCTGCCGTGCCAGACTGCCCATGCCGGATGGCCTGCAGTACGGCAGCGGTTGCCTGCAATTGACGCCACAATGGCGGCTGGGGCGTGTTGGCACTCATGAAATATACATAAAAAACGCTTCAAACCCTTATGCAACGGGCGTGAAGCGCTATATATTAAGTAGTAATCAAGTTACTCGGCTGCAGCCCCTTCACCTTGTTCTGCTTCGCTCTCGCCGGCCAGTTCGGCGGCTTCTGCCTCGGCAATGGCGCGGCGCTCGGCATCGTCCATGTTTTCACGCGCATTGCGCGCTTCGTGGTAGGCCATGCCGGTGCCCGCCGGAATCAGGCGGCCGACAATGACGTTTTCCTTCAGGCCACGCAACTCGTCGCGCTTGCCCATGATGGCCGCTTCGGTCAGTACCCGGGTGGTTTCCTGGAACGATGCCGCGCTGATAAAGCTGTCGGTCGAGAGCGATGCCTTGGTAATGCCCAGCAGCAGGTTGGTGAAGGTGGCGGGTATCTTTTCAGCCGCCCGCAGCGCATCATTGGTGTTGAGCATTTCAGAGCGCTCGACCTGTTCGCCATTGATGTAGCCAGAGTCCCCGGTCGCCACCACCACCACCCGGCGCAACATCTGGCGAACAATCACTTCAATATGCTTGTCGTTGATCTTCACGCCCTGCAAGCGATAGACCGCCTGCACCTCATCGACGATGTAACGCGCCAATTGTTCAGCCCCCAGCAGACGCAAAATATCCTGCGGATCGGCCGGGCCGTCTACCACCGACTCACCCTTGTTTACGATCTGGCCTTCGTGCACAAGGATATTCTTTTCTTTAGGCACCAGTTCTTCATAGACCTTGCCGTCAGGGTCAGTGATTTGCAGGCGAATCTTGCCTTTGGTTTCCTTGCCGAACGAGATGGTGCCGGTTTCTTCAGCTAAAGTGCCTTTATCCTTCGGTGTTCGAGCTTCGAAAAGCTCCGCCACACGAGGTAGACCACCTGTTACGTCACGAGTTTTTCTATCCTCGACAATAACAGCCAGTATTTCACCAGGAACGACATCCTGCCCATCTATTACTCTAATCTCTGATCCGGTCTTGAGAATAATATTGACCGTGTGGTCAGTCCCAGGAATTTTGACTTCATTTCCGGATGCGTCAATAAATTTAATCTGCGGCGTTTCCGATTTCTTTTCACGGCGCCGTAAGTCCGTAATAACGATTAGCTTGGTTAGACCGGTAACGTCATCTGTTTGTTTTGCAACAGTTACCCCCTCGATAACGTTCTCGAATTTCACTTTTCCTGCGTACTCGGTGATGATGGGCCGTGTCAAGGGATCCCAGTTCGCAAGCACGATGCCCGCTTTGATATTTTGATCGGCCTTCACCACCAGTACCGCACCATACGGAACCTTGTGACGTTCCCGCTCCCGTCCGTGCTCATCGTGAACAATGATCTCGCCAGAACGAGAAATTACTACCAACTCTGCTTTTCGGTTGCTGACATACCGCATTGACGCGTTAAACCCGATTAAGCCGCTAGACTTTGACTCCACACTCGAGATAACGCTGCCAGATGCCGCACCACCGATGTGGAAGGTGCGCATGGTCAGCTGGGTACCTGGTTCGCCAATCGATTGGGCTGCAATCACACCGACCGCTTCGCCACCGTTGACCAAGCCGCCACGCCCCAGATCACGACCGTAACATTTGGCGCAGATACCAAAGCGGGTTTCGCAGGTAAGCGCAGTGCGAACCTTGACTTCATCGACACCAGCGACTTCCAGTTCTTCGATTAGGTCTTCGTCAAGCAAAGTTCCCGCCGGTGCCAGCACCGACTGATTTTCCGGGTGAAGAACATCGTCGGCAACCGTGCGGCCCAGGACGCGGTCACGCAAGGACTCGATAACTTCACCACCTTCCACAATGGCGCGCATCAGGTAGCCACCGTGGGTGCCACAGTCTTGCTGGGTCACCACCAGGTCTTGCGTCACATCAACCAGACGGCGCGTCAGGTAACCGGAGTTGGCGGTTTTCAGGGCGGTATCGGCCAGGCCCTTGCGCGCGCCGTGGGTGGAGATGAAGTACTCCAGCACGTTCAGGCCTTCACGGAAGTTGGCGGTGATCGGGGTTTCGATGATCGAGCCATCGGGCTTGGCCATCAGCCCGCGCATGCCAGCCACCTGACGAATCTGGGCGGCAGAACCACGGGCGCCGGAATCGGCCATCATGTAAATCGAGTTGAACGACTCTTGTGGCACCCGGTTGCCGTGGCGGTCGATGACGGTTTCTTTGGAGAGTTGTCCCATCATCACCTTGGACACTTCATCACCTGCCTTGCCCCAGATATCGACTACCTTGTTGTAGCGCTCGCCGGCCGTGACCAAGCCCGAGGTGTACTGCTTGGCGATTTCCTTGACCTCTTCTTCAGCACGCTCGATGATGCCGGGTTTTTCGGTCGGCACCAGCATGTCTTCAATCGAGATCGAGATGCCGGCCCGGGTCGCCAGCCGGAAGCCATATTGCAGCAGCTTGTCGGCAAAAATCACCGTTTCCTTGAGTCCGCACTTGCGAAACGAGACATTGATCAGCTTGGAAATTTCTTTTTTCTTGAGTGCCTTGTTGATGTTCGAGAAGGGCAGCCCCCTGGGCAGAATCTCGGACAGCAGGGCGCGTCCGGCGGTGGTTTCCCACAGCTTGGTCGAGGGCATCAGCATGTCGGTTTCCTTGTCCCGGGTGTACTCGGTCAGGCGCACATTGATGCGTGCGCTCATTTCCACCTCGCCCGCATCAAAGGCGCGCTGCACTTCGCCCACGTCGGCAAAAATCAGCCCCTCGCCCTTGCCGTTGATGCGGTCGCGGGTGGTGTAGTACAGGCCCAGCACCACGTCTTGCGACGGCACGATGGATGGTTCGCCGTTGGACGGGAACAGCACGTTGTTGGAGGCCAGCATCAGGGTGCGGCACTCCATTTGGGCTTCCACCGACAAGGGCACGTGGACGGCCATCTGGTCACCGTCAAAGTCGGCATTGAAGGCGGCGCACACCAGCGGATGCAACTGAATCGCCTTGCCTTCAATCAGAATCGGCTCAAACGCCTGGATGCCCAAACGGTGCAGGGTTGGCGCCCGGTTGAGCATGATGGGGTGTTCTTTGATCACTTCTTCCAGAATGTCCCAGACCACCGGGGTGCCGGTTTCAACTTCTTTTTTGGCGGCCTTGATGGTAGTGGCAATGCCCATGGCTTCGAGGCGGGCAAAAATGAAGGGCTTGAACAACTCCAGCGCCATCAGCTTGGGCAGGCCACACTGGTGCAACTTGAGCGTCGGGCCCACCACAATCACCGAACGGCCCGAATAGTCCACCCGCTTGCCCAGCAAGTTCTGGCGGAAACGGCCACTCTTGCCCTTGATCATGTCGGCCAGCGATTTGAGCGCACGCTTGTTGGCGCCGGTCATGGCTTTGCCGCGGCGACCGTTGTCAAGCAGGGAGTCAACCGCCTCTTGCAACATGCGCTTTTCATTGCGGGCAATGATCTCGGGGGCTTTAAGTTCCAGCAAACGGCGCAGACGGCTGTTGCGGTTGATGACGCGGCGGTACAGGTCGTTCAGGTCTGACGTGGCGAAACGGCCACCGTCCAGGGGAACGAGCGGGCGCAGGTCGGGCGGCAGCACCGGCAGCACATCAAGCACCATCCATTCGGGCTTGATGCCTGACTTTTTAAAGGCTTCAAGCAGTTTCAGGCGCTTGGTGTTTTTCTTGATCTTGAGTTCGGAGCCGCTCGGGTCGTTGCGCAGCTTTTCGATCTCAGACTCGATATCGAGGTTTTGCAGCAGTTCCTTGACACCTTCCGCGCCCATTTTGGCCTGGAACTCGTCGCCGTATTCCTTGAACTTGGCATCAAAATCATCCTCGCTCATGATGCCGAATTTTTTCAGCGGTGTCATGCCGGGGTCAGTCACCACATAGGCTTCAAAGTACAGCACACGTTCGATGTCGCGCAGGGTCATGTCCAGCACCAGTCCCAGGCGGCTCGGCAGGGACTTCAAGAACCAGATGTGGGCGCACGGTGCCGCCAGGTCGATATGGCCCATGCGCTCGCGCCGCACCTTGGTCTGGGTGACTTCAACGCCGCATTTTTCGCAGATGACACCGCGGTGCTTGAGGCGCTTGTATTTGCCGCACAGGCATTCGTAGTCTTTGATGGGACCAAAAATCTTGGCGCAAAACAGGCCATCACGTTCCGGCTTGAAGGTGCGGTAATTGATGGTTTCAGGTTTCTTGACCTCGCCAAAAGACCAGGAACGGATCTTCTCGGGTGAGGCCATGCCAATCTTGATGGCATCAAAATGTTCGTCGGGGGTGAACTGCTTGAACAGGTCGAGTAATGATTTCATGACTTTTTATCCTTTAATCAGTTGGGGGCAGCGCAAATTCGTTGAACAAATCCGGGTCTGTCCCGCAAGGCCGCTGAACTTACGAACGTTCCAGTTCAATATCCAGACCCAGCGAGCGAATTTCCTTGACCAGCACGTTGAACGACTCCGGCATGCCGGCCTCGATCGAATGCTCGCCCTTGACGATGCTTTCATAAACCTTGGTCCGTCCTTGTACGTCATCTGACTTGACAGTGAGCATTTCCTGCAGGGTATAGGCGGCACCGTAGGCCTCCAGTGCCCAGACTTCCATTTCGCCGAAGCGCTGGCCACCAAACTGGGCCTTGCCGCCCAGCGGTTGCTGCGTCACCAAGCTATAGGGGCCGGTCGAGCGTGCATGCATCTTGTCATCGACCAAATGGTGCAGCTTGAGGTAGTGCATGTAGCCGACCGTGGTGGGCCGCTCGAACCGGTCACCGCTGCGGCCATCGTACAAATAGGCTTGGGTGCGGGTTTCAGTGAGGCCTTTGATTTTGGCAATATCTTCAGGAAAAGCCAGTTGCAGCATGGCGCGGATTTCAACTTCTGAAGCGCCGTCAAATACCGGTGTGGCAAATGGCATGCCGCTGGTCAGGTTGCCGGCCATTTCCAGCAACTCGTCGTCATTGAGTTGGTTCAGGTCTTCCTTGCGACCGGTAGCGTTGTAAATGCCGTCCAGGAACTCGCGCAGCTTGGCCACACGCTCAGCTTTTTGCGACTCGGCTTGCAGCATGTCGCCAATGCGCTGGCCGATGCCCTTGCCGGCCCAGCCCAAATGCACTTCGAGCACCTGACCGACATTCATCCGCGACGGCACACCCAGCGGATTGAGCACGATGTCGCAGGGCGTGCCGTCTGCCATGTACGGCATGTCTTCGACGGGCACGATCTTCGAGACCACGCCCTTGTTGCCGTGTCGGCCAGCCATTTTGTCGCCGGGCTGCAGATGGCGCTTGACTGCCACATAAACCTTGACCATCTTGAGCACACCAGCCGGCAAATCATCGCCTTGCGTCAATTTCTTGCGCTTTTCCTCAAAGGCCAGATCGAAACTGTGGCGGGTTTGCTCATTGGAATTCTTGATGCTCTCCAATTGTGCCGATACCTCATCGTCGGCCGGACGAATATCAAACCAGTGATAGCGCTCGATCGAGGCCAGGTAAGCCTTGTCGATTTTGGTGCCGCGGGGCAGCTTTTGCGGGCCACCGTTGGCAGTTTTGCCAATCAGCAGCTTTTCGATCCGGTCAAACGCATCGTTTTCCACAATCCGCAACTGGTCGTTCAAGTCCAGACGGAAACGCTTGAGTTCGTCGTCAATGATCTGCTGGGCGCGGCGATCCCGTACGATGCCTTCTCGGGTGAACACCTGCACGTCGATCACCGTACCTTGCGAGCCTTGGTCAACCCGCAGCGAGGTGTCTTTCACGTCGCTGGCTTTTTCGCCAAAGATGGCGCGTAGCAATTTTTCTTCAGGGGTTAGCGTGGTTTCGCCCTTGGGGGTGACTTTGCCCACCAGCACATCACCCGGCTGCACTTCGGCACCGACGTAAATGATGCCGGACTCGTCGAGGCGATTGAGTTGCTGCTCGCTCAGATTGGGAATGTCGCGGGTAATTTCTTCGGCACCGAGTTTGGTGTCGCGCGCCATGACCACCAGTTCTTCGATATGGATCGAGGTGTAGCGGTCTTCGGCCACGACCCGCTCGCTGATCAAGATCGAGTCTTCAAAGTTGTAACCGTTCCAGGTCATGAAACCAATCAGCATGTTCTGACCGAGTGCCAATTCGCCCAAGTCAGTGGATGCGCCGTCGGCGATCACGTCATCCTTGGCCAATTTGTCGCCTTTCTGAACAATCGGGCGCTGGTGAATGTTGGTATTTTGGTTGGATCGCTGGTACTTGATGAGGTTGTAGATATCGACCCCGACCTCGCCCGCTTGTGCCTCGGCATCGTTGACACGCACCACAACGCGGGTGGCATCGACATAATCCACCACACCACCACGGCTGGCGGTCACCACCGTGCCAGAGTCAATCGCTGCCACCCGTTCGATACCGGTGCCGACCATCGGTTTTTCCGGACGCAGCACCGGCACCGCCTGGCGGCTCATGTTGGCGCCCATCAAGGCCCGATTGGCATCATCGTGTTCAAGGAATGGCACCAATGATGCAGCCACCGAGACGATCTGTGCCGGCGACACGTCCATGTATTGCACACGTTCAGCGCCGACCATGATGGATTCACCGGCTTCGCGCGCTGAAATCAATTCGCCGGTCAATTGGCCTTCCTTGTTCAGCGCCGCATTGGCCTGGGCAATCACGTATTTTCCTTCTTCAATGGCCGACAAATAGTCAATCTCCATCGTCACCTTGGCATCGACCACGCGGCGATATGGCGTTTCAATGAAGCCATACTCGTTCAATCGGGCATACAAAGCCAGCGAGTTGATCAGGCCGATGTTGGGTCCTTCCGGTGTCTCAATCGGACAGACACGACCATAGTGGGTCACATGCACGTCACGCACCTCAAAGCCGGCCCGCTCGCGTGTCAAACCCCCAGGGCCAAGGGCCGAGACGCGGCGCTTGTGGGTGATCTCGGACAGCGGATTGGTCTGGTCCATGAACTGGGACAACTGCGACGCGCCAAAGAACTCTTTCAGCGCGGCAGAAATCGGCTTGCTGTTAATCAGGTCGTGTGGCATCAGCGGCTCTTGCTCGGCTTGACCGAGACGTTCCTTGACGGCTTTCTCGATCCGGGCCAGACCCATGCGATACTGGTTTTCGGCCAGTTCGCCGACACAGCGCACACGCCGGTTGCCGAGGTGATCGATATCGTCCACATCACCCCGGCCATTGCGCAAATCGACCAGAATCTTCACCACCGCCAGGATGTCTTCATTGGTCAGCACCATCGGGCCAGTCGATTCGGCGCGGCCCATTTTGGCGTTGAACTTCATCCGGCCCACGCGCGACAGGTCATAGGTGTCGGGGTTGTAAAACAGGCGCTGGAACAGGGCCTGTACCGCGTCTTCGGTTGGCGGCTCGCCTGGGCGCATCATGCGATAAATGGCGACACGCGCAGCAAACTCGTCTGCAGTCTCGTCGGTGCGCAGGGTTTGCGAAATGTAGGCACCCTGGTCCAGCTCATTGGTGTAGATGCAGGCAAGGTCTTGCACACCAGCGCTGCGCAGCTTTTTCAGCAGCGCTTCAGTCAACTCTTCATTCGCTTTGGCCAAAATCTCGCCGGTATCGGCATCCACAACATTGCGAGCCACAACCCGACCCACCAAAAAGTCTTCCGGCACCGAAACATGGGTGGTTTCGGTTTGTTCCAGTTCACGCGTGTGACGCATCGTGATACGTTTGTCCTTGACCACCACCACCTTGCCGCTGTTGTCGGTAATGTCAAAACGGGCCACTTCGCCGCGCAGACGCTCAGCCACAAACTCCATTTGGGCGCCGCTGTCCATCAGCCGGAAATTGTCATTGACAAAAAAGTTGGCCAGGATGGACTCGTGGTTCAAACCGATGGCCTTGAGCAAAATCGTCACTGGCATCTTGCGGCGACGATCTACCCGGAAATACAGGATGTCTTTCGGGTCAAATTCAAAGTCAAGCCAGGAGCCGCGGTAAGGGATGATGCGGGCCGAAAACAGCAGCTTGCCAGAACTGTGGGTCTTTCCCTTGTCATGCTCAAAAAACACACCCGGCGAGCGGTGCAACTGCGACACGATGACCCGCTCGGTGCCGTTGATGACAAACGAGCCTTTGTCGGTCATCAAGGGGACTTCACCCATATAGACCTCTTGCTCCTTGACTTCCTTGACCACCTTGTTCTGGGTGGTGGAGGATTCGCGATCATAAATGATCAGTTGCACCTTGGCGCGCACCGCCGATGCAAACGTCAGCCCGCGGGTCTGGCATTCGCGCACATCAAAAGCCGGCTTGGCCAGGTTGTATTCAAGGTACTTCATTTCGACAAAACCATTGTGCGAAACGATCGGAAAAGCCGAGTCAAAAGCCGCCTGAAGACCTTCTGTGGTGCGCTTCTTGGGTGCTATATCTGCTTGCAGAAATGCCGTGTAGGCATCTTTTTGCATCTGCAACAGGTAGGGGATCTCAAGCACACTGTCGCGATTGCCGAAATTTTTACGAATCCGCTTACGTTCGGTGTAGGAATAAGCCATGATATCTCCGGGGAACTGAGGAACCTTGGGGGGTCCTGGGCGACTTGATTTCTTGGCGATTGGCCGCTACCAATCTATGGCGGACAGTCACACCTTGCATGTGACCCGAACCAAGGCATCTTCTGCTGTCGGGATGAGAAGACACTGAAAAACGAATCTGCGAAATGTTTTTCGGTATGTTCTTCAAAAACACCAAAGGCTGGAGGCCTGTGACAGCACTCCAGCCCTGCATCTGCGCTCAATTACTTGAGTTCAGCCTTGGCGCCAGCGTCAAGCAGCTTCTTCAGGGCGGCATCGGCATCCGCCTTGGAAACCGCTTCCTTGACATTCTTCGGTGCACCATCCACCAGGTCCTTGGCTTCCTTGAGACCCAGACCGGTGATTTCGCGCACCGCCTTGATGACTTGCACCTTTTGGGCGCCAGCCTCCAGCAGCACCACATTGAACTCTGTCTTTTCTTCTACCACGGCTGCAACGGCACCACCGGCGGCGGGAGCCGACATGGCTGCGGCGCTCACGCCAAATTTCTCTTCGATGGCTTTCACCAGGTCGTTGAGTTCCATGACCGTCATGCTGTCGAGCGCGGTCAAAAATGCGTCTTTATCGAATGCCATTTTGATTTCCTACTTTGGTTCGAGGCAAAGCAACGCTTGTGCGTTGGACTGCCCCACAAGTTTTTACATTGGTTACTATTTGCTGCAAGCGGTCAAGCTGCAACGGCTTCGGCCGGAGCTTCTGGTGTTGCTTCAACAACAGCAGCAGCGCTCCTTTTCTCCGCGATCGCGGCCAGCACCCGGGCACAACGCGAAATCGGGGATTGCATCAAGCCCAGCAACTGTGCCAGCAACACTTCCTTGCTAGGAATGCTGGCCAGTTGTTTGACGCCATTGACATCCAAAGCTTTCCCGCCGTATGCACCACCGCGAATCACCAATTTGTCATTGGTTTTGGCGAAGTCAGCCACCACTTTCGCGGCAGCCACAGCATCTTCAGAAAAGCCATAGATTAGCGGACCTGTCATCAGGTCTGACACCACCGCAAAGCCACTGCCAGCCACCGCACGGCGCGCCAGGGTGTTTTTCAACACGCTCAGACTCACACCGTTGCTGCGCGCTGTCGAGCGCAATTTGGTCATGTCGGCTACCTTGATGCCACGGTATTCCGCCATCACGAGCGTTTGAGCTTTAGCGGCGAGGCCAGTCACATCATTGATGACCGCTTCTTTCTCACTGCGATTGAGACTCAAGGTTGTACTCCTTCAAAATGTGCCCTTTGGCAGCAATCGGTTCGCCGCCTCCAGACACGCTACATTGCAGCGACCAACTGTTTTAAAAACTTTTACATTCTTTGACAGTGGGTTCGCCATCTGCGTTGGCTGCCATCATTAAGCGCATGCACCGCAAACGGCATGCACACCAACGGTCTCGGATGGCCTGCCTGCCCCTTGCGAAGCCAACAGCCCACCACATCAGGCGCCCCAAATCAGGGCACCAGAACTCTTCTTCATCAAGCCGATATCGTTTGCATATCTACGCGAACCCCAATGCCCATCGTGCTCGACACGGCCACCTTGCGCAGATACAAGCCCTTGCTGGTGGCTGGCTTGGCTTTGGTCAACGCATCGACCAAGGCCGCGAGGTTACCCTGGAGCTTGTCGTTCTCGAACGAGCGACGACCAATGGTCGAATGCACAATACCGGCCTTGTCCACCCGAAACTGCACCTGGCCCGCCTTGGCGTTGCGCACGGCGGTGGCAACGTCCGGCGTGACGGTACCGACCTTCGGGTTTGGCATCAAGCCACGCGGCCCGAGAATCTGACCCAGGGTACCCACCACACGCATGGCATCCGGAGCGGCAATCACCACATCAAAAGGCATATTGCCGGCCTTGACCATGGCAGCAAGATCATCCATACCTACGATGTCAGCACCCGCCGCCTTGGCCTCCTCAGCCTTTGCGCCTTGGGCAAACACGGCGACGCGCTTGGTTTTGCCAGTGCCATTGGGCAACACAACCGCGCCGCGAACCACCTGGTCAGATTTCTTGGCATCAATGCCAAGTTGCACCGCCACGTCAATCGACTCATCGAACTTGGCGGTTGCGCATTCCTTGACTAGCCCCAATGCATCACCAATGGCGTACAACTTGCCGCTGTCAACTTTGCCTTGCAAAGTTTTTTGTTTTTTAGTCAGGTTGGCCATTTACACACCCTCCACATTCACGCCCATGGAGCGCGCTGAACCGGCAATCGTGCGAACCGCTGCATCCATGTCCGCAGCCGTCAGGTCTTTCATTTTCATCTTGGCGATCTCTTCAAGCTGTGCTCGCGTGATCTTGCCTACCTTGGTCTTGAGAGCATTGGCTGAACCCTTGTCTATTTTGACCGCCTTCTTGATCAGGATGGATGACGGTGGCGACTTGATGATGAACGTGAAGCTCTTGTCGGCAAAAGCGGTAATGACCACAGGCAATGGCAAACCTGGCTCAATACCCTGGGTTTGCGCATTGAATGCCTTGCAAAACTCCATGATGTTCAAACCACGTTGACCCAGTGCCGGGCCGATGGGGGGGGACGGGTTGGCTTTGCCGGCTGGTACTTGCAGCTTGACAAAACCGACGATTTTTTTCGCCATAGTTAGCTCCTGTCGGGTTCAATCGCCGATGTTTGACTCTTGCAAACTCCGGCTCCCCGTGATGAACGACTCACTTCAAAACATTCGCACCGAGTCGGAAGATGCGAACTTTCTAAACGGTTGGGGACAGAGCTAGTTCGCTTCGCGTAACTGCGGTCTGTCCCACAAAATCTCAGCAAGTTGGGGACAGAGCTAGTTCGCTTCGCGTAACTGCGGTCTGTCCCACAAAATCTCAGCAAGTTGGGGACAGAGCTAGTTCGCTTCGCGTAACTGCGGTCTGTCCCACAAAATCTCAGCAAGTTGGGATTCAGA
>CAIQOO010000217.1 GCA_903873485.1 uncultured beta proteobacterium
AACATCCGGGTCGGCACCCACGCCGATCTGGCCGCACTGGCGGCACGCAACGGTCTGCAGATTCTGGACAGCTTTGGCCTGCAGGACGGCAAGATCGTGCGCTTTGCGCCAAATTTGATGGCCGGAACCTCGGTGTACAAGCTTAGCCGTTGAGCGTATACCCTGCGTGACCAAGCGGTCTGCGGCGCTCCCTGGAAACTCCTGTTTACAACGGTCCGATTCGTCCAACACAATGAAGGCTGTTGTGACCCGATTCCTGAACCTGGAGAACTGCGCATGAAACCCGTCAGCATTGCCCTGAAGATCTGGATGCCGGCCATCTTGGTCAGTGTCGGGCTGGTCGCCATGTCGATCGGGTCGGCCGTGCGCACCGTCAAGTCCCAGGCCGCCACCGCCGCCGAGCAGTCTGACCAGCAAAGCAAACTGGAGATGGCGGCGCGCTGGCGCGGGCTGGCCGAAGCTCAGGCGTTGCGTGGCATTGGGGTGGCCCTCAGCGCCGACTCCGGTGCTACAGCGCTGTTGCAGGCGGGCCAGGCCGAGGCCGAGCGTGAAATGGCGGGCATTGAGTCATCGCTGGACCGGGTGATGACAGCAACCCAGGAGCAATCCGTGCTGCAGGCCGTCAAGGCCAAGTCCCAGGCGTTGGCCCAGTCGTTGGCGAAGGCGCAGGCGCTCAAGGCTGCCGGCGACGCCAAGGCAGTGCAAGACCACATCCAGTCGCAGACCCAGCCCCAATTGGCAGCCTTCTTGTCGGCCCAGCAGGATCTGGTGCGCCTGTCCGAACAAGGGGCCACCGCGCTGCGCGACAAGGTGGGCAGTGAGCGGCTGAAAACGGTGTGGACGGTGGCCGGCATCATGTCGGTCATCGTGGTGCTGGTCTGCGGTGGCACGCGCATCCTGCAGCGCAATGTGTGTGAGCCGCTGAATGAAATCGTGCGGGTGACGCGCGCCATTGGTGCAGGCGACCTGCGCGTGTCAATCCAGTCCGATCGCGGCGACGAGATGGGCGATGTGATGCGCTCGCTGCAACAGATGACGCAATCACTGGCCGATCTGGTGGGGCAGGTGAGCATAGCGTCGGCCAGCATCGGCTCGGCGAGTGCAGAGATCGCCAATGGCAATCAGGATTTGTCCAACCGCACCGAGCAGACCGCAGCCAACCTGCAGCGCGCTTCGGCATCCCTTGACAACCTCAGTGGTGCGGTGCGTCAGTCAGCCGATGCCGCGCGCCAGGCCAATGTGCTGGCAGGCTCGGCCTTCACTGTGGCGGAAAACGGGGGGCAGTCGGTGGCGCAGGTGGTGCAGACCATGCACCAGATCGATGGCTCGTCGAAAAAGATTGTGGACATCATCAGCGTGATTGACGGGATTGCTTTTCAGACCAATATCCTTGCGCTCAACGCGGCTGTGGAGGCCGCGCGCGCGGGCGAACAGGGGCGCGGATTTGCGGTGGTGGCCTCCGAGGTGCGCAGCCTGGCTGGGCGTTCGGCGGCTGCAGCCAAAGAGGTCAAGGACCTCATCGGAGCGTCGGTTTCCAATGTAGAGGTCGGCACCAAGCTGGTCGATCAGGCCGGCCAGACCATGCAGGAGATCGTGAGTTCGGTGCAGCGCGTCACCGGCATCATCGAGCAGATTTCGGCGACCAGCTCCGAGCAGAGCGAAGACATGCTGCAGGTGTCTGCCGCGGTGGGTGAACTGGAGCAGATGACGCAGCAAAATGCGGCCCTGGTCGAGCAAAGTGCCGCGGCCGCTGCGTCCATGAGCGAGCAGGCCGGCAAGCTCGAACAACTGGTGGGCAGATTTACCCTGCCTGCGCACTGACGG
>CAIQOO010000218.1 GCA_903873485.1 uncultured beta proteobacterium
CGGCCAGTTTGATCAAGGCCTTGGCCCGGTCGCTGATTGCGTGATTGACCTCAATTCCCAGAGCCTTCAAACGTGGTTCTGCCGCAGAAAACCAAGTATCAAAGGTACGATCATTCGCGATCGACTCCAGCACCAGGTAACCCGAGGATAAATCCATCATCACCAGGATCATCATCTCACCAAAGAACGTCTCATCGGCTGCCAACACGGCTTTGCGCGTTCCAAGCGCAGCCGAGGCTTCGCATTGTTGCTGGAAGGCAGGCAACAGTTCCTCCATCCGTTGGAGTTGGTTCAACATTGCACCGGGAGATACGCCCACATGCGTGTCGATGCGGATCATTTTGAAAAAATCCGACAAGGCATCCGCGCCAACATGGTGCTGTATGCCGAATTTGTACAGCACAGCAAAAGTCAGATGCCTCAACCATGCCGCTCCTTCGTCTGTTTCCCAAAACGCCGATTCAGGGTGTAAATTTCGGCGTACTTGCGCCCGCAAAAGTCGAGAAACGCTGCTCTTGGAGCGATCGATAAGCTTTCCCAGTGCCCTCACACTTTGCTTGGCTTTGCCCTCAATTTGCCGGAAAAGTGCATGACTTGCGTTTCGTATTGCTTCGGTCGTGTTGTTTATTTTTAACATGAAGTGGATGGTAGCAAGCGGCGGTAACTGACATCATCTGAATCGGCTTGCGGCTCCATCTCTGTCCCGCCTAAAGTGGGAAGCCCAAATTTCCATTTGAAAATAAAACCATGAAGACCAATGCCAAGACAGAAAACCGGGGCAACGCCGTCCAGTTGCATACGAAAACGGGGGCAGCTTAAATTAACTGAAAAATTGTCTTGACAATGGGATCCACTTTACTCAGTCAACAATGCAGCATCACAATGGCTGCAAAACCGCAGTTTTGACCTCACTTGGGCAGTAAAAGCGGCTTAATCAATCGTACAGGTCGCAATAAAGCGATCAATTCCCCATGGGCATTGGCCTTTTGCAGGCTGCCAAGCGGCCCAGCGCCGGTGACACGGGCTAAACTATGTTTTCTTTTAACCCATCAGGAGTATGACCATGAACGATGCCATCCAATTCAGCAAAGAAAAACTCGCAGAAGACTTGCATCAAGGCATTGCCGATGCCGAAGAAATGCTGCGCCTGACCGCCGACCATGTCGGCGAGAGTGCCACCCAGTTGCGTGGCCGCATCCGTGAACGTCTGGCTCGCGCCAAAACCGAATTGGCCCATCTGCAAGAGGTTACCGTCGCCAAAGCCCGGGCAGCAGGCCATGCCACCGATGAATTTGTCCATGAAAATCCCTGGAAATCGATTGGCGTGGCGGCCGGCCTGGGTTTGGTGATCGGGCTGCTGATCAGCCGTCGCTGATGCCGCCCTGCCATGGCTGAGGCCACGCCGCAAACCGGTTTGCTGGCGCAACTGCGCCAGCGGATTGATGTCGGCTTGTCGCTGTTGCAGGTTCGGCTGGCCTTGCTGGGCACCGAGCTTGAGATTGAAAAACAGCGGCTGCTGGCCGGTTTTTTCTGGGGTGCCGCCGCCCTGATCAGCCTGACGCTGGCATTGGTGATGTTCAGCGCCTTGGTTATTTTGCTGTTGTGGGACGGTTATCGGCTGGCTGCCTTGGCTCTGCTGGTCGCGTTTTTTTTGGCTGGTGCGGCCGGCTTGCTGCAGGTGGCCCGGGCCAGGCTTGCGGGGGGATCGAACCTGTTTCGCGCCAGCCTGGCAGAGCTTGATCGCGACCGTGCAGCACTGGCGCCCACTACGCCGCCGCCATGAAGCCCGATGACCCGCAACTGCGCCAGCAGTTGCTGCTGATTCGCAGCACCGAGTTGCGCCACCAATTGCGTGGCAGCCTCGACAGCTTGCAGCGCCCTGCGGCCTGGATTGACAAGGCCCGCGTCCACCTGACCTGGCTTGGCCAGCACCCGATCTGGCCCGCAGCCGGTCTGGCGCTGTTGTTGCTGCTCAAGCCCAGGCGGGTGATTGCCTGGAGTGGCCGGCTTTGGTGGCTGTGGAAAACCGCCCGGCAGTTGCAGCGCTGGCGCGCCAGTGTGCTCAATTGAGGCCTGGCAGTGCCGCCGCCAGCACTTAGCTTGCTATTTATAATATAGCTGCCAGCGCTTGCTGCATAAGGGCTACAGCCTGTTTTCTTGTATATTTTTGAATTGCTGCAAGTGCCGGGCTGGTGCAACGCCCAGCGTCACCGGATGCCCGGGCCGGTAGCCCCGTCAAAGCCCAGCGATGCCAGCAGCGGCAAATCGGCCTTGTCTTGCACGCCGAGCGCCAGCACCGTGATGCCAATTGCATGCGCCATCTTGCACAAGCCCTTGAGAAACTCCTGGTTGCCGGGGTTGTCGGCCAGCCCGCGAATGTAGCTCGGGTGCACCTTGATGTAGTCCAGCCCGAGGTCGGCGAGCTTGTCGCTTTCGGCAAAGCGTTGGCCAAAGTATTCCACCCCAACCCGGCAGCCGAGTTGCTTGAGGGTGGCCGACAAGTCACAAAAGGCGTCAAACTGACGGAACACACCGTATTCGGGCACCTCGAACAGCAGCCGTTTGCAGACATCGGGATAGCCCTTGAGCAGATGGGTCAATTTACTTCTGAAGTGGAAGTCGGAAATGGTCTCGGCTGACAGGTTGACCGCCACATCGCCCAAACTGGTTTGCAGATGTTCGATGGCAAGTTTCACCACGCCGAGGTCAATCGGCGCCGTCAGGTTGAGCTGTGCCGCCATCGGCATGAAGTCGCCTGCCGTCAGCAGTGTGCCCTGCGCATCGGTGCGCAGGCGAATCACGCCCTCGTTGTGCAGTGCGCTGGTCCCGTCACCGGACATGACCGGAAAAAAACTCAGCGCCAGTTGGCCACCGCTGACCGCTTCGGTGAGAAGGGTGCGCCACTGCTCGGCCGGTACCGCTGCCTTGGTGTTGCCGTCTTCCACGGCATGCCAGGCGTTGGGACCCTTGTTGGCGGCTTGCGCCAGTGCTTCGTCGGCACCCGACAGCAGGGCACCCAGGTTTTGCTGGCGGTGGTAACGCACCGCGCTGACATGAAACAAGTCGGGCACCAAGGCGCGCCATGTTGGCCATACCTGCTCGTTGAGCTGTTCGTGAATATGGCGCGCCGCCACCTCGGCGCTGTCAAAACTTGGGCACATCACGGCAAACTCGGCCCCTTTGGTACGCCCGGCACGTTGCCCTGGCTTGCCGCTGCCGCTGCGGTAGAGCGCGCTGCCGACCGCCTTGAGCAGGGCATCGGCTTGCTGGCGTCCCAGATGTGCGTTGAGTTCATTGAGGTCGGGCAGACGCACCAGCACCAGGCTGCCGGTGGAGCCATACTGATCCCCTTCAAGCGCCTCGCGCAGGTGCGACAAAAAATACTCGCGGCTGGCCAGGTCGGTTACCGCATCGCGATTGACCTTTTTGCGCAGCGCATCAAGCCGGCTGACCTCTTCGCCAAACATGGCCTTGAGGCGCAACACCATGTCATTCATGGCGTGCGCCAGACTGCGCAGCTCCGGCGTGCGCGGCTCGGCAATGGTGACAAAACGGCGCTCGGCAATCGCCTGGGCCTGATCGACCACCTGGCCGAGCGGCCGGGTGATGATGCGGATGACCTGGGTGCCGACCACACCGGTCAGCAGGCTGCCCAGCACAAACCACAGCAGCAGCGTGAGCATGCCGTCCCACAGGCTTTGGTAGGCATACAGGTCCTGGCTGGCCAGGGTCAGCGTGCCATATTGAATCCAGCCGTCCTGAATCAAGGCCACGCCGGGGTCGGCATGAATCGGGATCAGTTTGACAAACCAGGCTGGTGCGCCCAGTTCATGGCGGGTGGCGAGCTTTTCAACCAGGGTTTTGCCGGTGGGGGAAACCACCCGGATGAAACGGTAGTGGCCGGCATCAAACTGCGCTGCCACCTGCAGTTCTACCGTGACCTCGTCCTTGGGCAACTGGGTCAGCGACAAGGCCAGCGCAGTGGCGTTGTCAATGTTCTTAACCTGCAACTGTTGTTCCAGGTAATGGCGCGCCGACAGCACGCTGACGACCATGCTGACCCCGAAGGCAATTGTCATAACCAGGGCAATGGCGATCCAGAGTTGTTTGATGAGTGACATGGCAAATGCTCGGTAAAGGATGAAATTAAGACGGATGTCAGCAGACGTTCAAAGGCCGTCCAAGCGCATGCGTTCAAGCACATCGCGCCAACGTGACAAACGGGCGGTCGGGTCGGCCGATGAGGTGGTGGCGGTGCCTGCCCACAGACCCTCACTATTGAAACTGAAAACCGGGGCCAGATCGGTGCGCTGCGAAGCCAGGCGCACGCTGCTAATCAGGTTGTCCAGAATCAGCGGCTCTTCGGTCGGTTGCGGGTAATAGCCCAGCACCATGTGGGCCACTGAGGTGGCACCGGTCTTGGCGCGAACATAAACCAGACGCAGGTGCTGGTTGTCGATGCCAAGCATCAGCAGGGTCATGTATTTGGCAATCGCAAAGTCTTCACAGTCGCCAGTGGCCCGGCCCATCAGTTCGAGCGGGGTGGCCCAATAGTCTTCCTGCTGCCAAACCACCAGGTCTGAGTCAAACAAGATGCGGCGGTTGAAGAATGTATTGACCTTGTTGAGTTTTTCAAGGTCTGGCAAAGCGTGTGCATCGACCATCAGTTTTCGCCATGCCGCGACGGTTTCAGTCGCCGGGGAGCCATAACGCTGCTGGGCCAGCGCCTGAAATTTGTCCAGATCCGGGGCGGCCCGGGTGCTGGCCACAACCAGCAGCAACAACGCCAGCAGCAGGTTGATCATCTTGCCAGACGCTGGCAGACGGATGAAAGCTTGAATGGCGTACATCGGGCTTAGGATCAGGGATTCATCGAATGGACAACAAAAGCGCAGCCTGTCAAGTTTGATTTTGGGGAGATGTTTGGCAAAAAATTGTAATCACGTTACAGTTACAGTTACATCTTCACTCATTGTTTGGATGCGCCTGAGTTGTTTGTGCCATGATGTGCAACGCACATCAGACTGACCGTTGAAAATCAATTGAGCCAAGTTCCCACCCAAACTCGAAAATCAACGAAGCAATCATGACCGTAAGAAAGAACAGATCGTACTTGACAGTCGCCGTGATGGCGTGTTTTGGCGCTGCTGCCACCGCACAGAATTTGCCAGAACCGATGGTCAGCGCCGCCCGCAAGGCGGTGGTGAGCAACCCCGAAGTGCAGGCCCGCTGGAACGGTTTCAAGGCGGCGGGCAACGAGCGCGAGGTGGCGCGCGGCGGGTTTTTGCCGCAGATCGACATCACCGGCAGCTACGGTCGTGAAAACCGGGTGACACCGCTGGCCGATTACGGCAGCTACAACTTCAGCGCCACCCAGCTCACCCTGAACCAGATGCTGTTTGACGGTTTTTTTACTTCCAATGAGACCAAGCGCCTGGGGCTGGCCAAACTGACGCGCTATTACGAATTGCTTGAAATCGCCGAGAACACGGCGCTGGAGTCGGTGCGTGCCTATGTGGATGTGCTGCGTTATCGCGAACTCGTCGATGCCGCCACGCAGAACTACATTGAACATAAGCAGGCTTCACTGCTGGTCGAAGAGCGTTCCCGGTCGGGTGTTGGCCGCGGTGTCGATGTCGAGCAGGCCAACGGTCGCCTGGCATTGGCCGAGTTCAACTTGCTGGTGGAGTTGACCAATCTGCACGATGTGAGTGCGCGCTATCTGCGGGTGGTGGGTGAAAAACCCCCGGTCAGCTTGCCTGTATTGCCGGAGTCGCTCAAGCTCGGCACCATGCCGCCCTCAGTGGAGGTGCTGATGCGCGATGGCCTGCAAAAAAGTCCAACCCTCAATGCGGCGGTGGAGAACGCACTCTCGCAAAAACAGGCGATTGAATCACGCAAATCGACCTACATGCCACGGCTGGATTTTCGGGCTTACCAGGGCTATGAGAGCAACACCAGTGGCGTCACCGGAGCCACCCGCAACAACGGGATTGAACTGATTTTCAGCTACAACCTGTTCCGTGGCGGTACCGACTTGGCGCGCCAGCGCCAGGCGGTCGATCAGAGTGAACAAGCGCGCGACTTGCAAGCCAAGGCTTGCCGTGATGTCCGGCAAACCTTGTCGATTGCCTACAGTGATGTCAAAAGCCTGAATGCCCAGTTGCGTTATCAGGACACCCACCGGATATCGACAGAAAAATCGCTGCAGGCTTATCGCCAGCAGTTTGAATTGGGTCAGCGCACCCTGCTCGATGTGCTCGACAGCCAAAACGAGTTCTTTGAGGCGACCCGCTCTTACATCAACTCGCGCCACAACCAGGTTATCGCGCAGGCACGTACCCTTGCCGGCATGGGGCAACTGGTCACGGTCATGGGCGTCAACCGCGACGATGTGCCAACTGCCAAGGATGCTGGACAAGAACGAGACCGCATTGATCCGGCTGATTTGTGTCCGCTGGAAGATGCCGTGGTTGACAGCATCGAGAAAATCAAGGCCGAAGCGGTACTGCCAGCGCGGGTGCGCCGGACCGCAGCCCCGGTGGTGGCCCCGTCGGTCGTCACCAAGATCCGCCTCTCCGCAGATGCGCTGTTTGATTTTGACAAGTCGGTCCTGAAAGCCGACGGCCTTGAAGGGCTGGAAACCTTCTCGATGCGAATCAAGAGCTTGCAAATCAACCGGGTGAATGCAATAGGACACACCGACTCGATTGGCACGGAAGAATACAACCTGCGGCTGTCGCAGGCGCGCGCTGAAGCGGTCAAGGCTTACCTGATTAAAAAAGGCTTGGATGCCAACAAGGTGCAAGCCATTGGCAAGGGCGAGAGCCAGCCGGTGGCTGACAATGCCACCAAAGAGGGCCGGGCCAAAAACCGCCGGGTCGATGTCGAAGTGATTGAAGCCACCCCGGCTGCCAAGTGATTTGTGGCGACCGCGATGTGGTTCAACTGGCGCATCCGCAATTATTAAAGACTGCGGTGCTGATACCCGCACTGGGCCAAAACCGCATGCTTGCATTACCCGTCTGACTCTATGTCTAAAGCAAAAAAAATGGTCAACAGCATTGGCAGCTCGGTCGATGATGCCGAGTCCAGTTTTTACGAGGCATTGCAAAACTCCGATCTGGAGCGTTTGATGGCCTGCTGGGCCGACGAAGACGAGGTGTTTTGTGTTCACCCGGGTGGCCCGCGCCTGGTCGGCCTGGGGGCGATCCGGGCCGCTTTTGATGCCATGTTCAGCAATGGCAATCTGCGTATTCAGGCACAGTTGGTGCGCAAGATCGACAGCATGACGTGCGCCGTGCGCAGCGTGCGCGAGCGCATCGACATCCTGACCCACGAAGGCCCGGTGACGGCCTTTGTGCTGGCCACCAACGTCTATTTCAAGACGCCGCAGGGGTGGCGCATGGTGGCGCATCACGCCAGCCCCGGCGCGGCCAATGAGGCACAGGACATCACCGAAGTACCTCCGGTTTTCCACTGAATTGGCCTCTGGCCATTGCAGAAAAAGCGCAATCAGTCATGCAATATACAGCTCCTGGCTGGTTGCCGGGCGGTCATGCGCAAACCATCTGGCCGGCGCTTTATGCGCGTCATGGCCCACTGCCCGGCGGCCTGCCGGGCTGCCGCTACCAGCGGCAGCGCTGGCCCACACCTGACGGCGACTTTATCGACCTGGACTGGCACCCTGGCAAACCGGACGGCAGTTTGCTGGTGCTGTTTCATGGGTTGGAGGGATCTTCGCGCAGCCACTATGCGCTGGCCTTTGCCGGGTTTGCCCAGGCGCAGGGCTGGGGCTTTGTGGTGCCGCATTTTCGTGGCTGCAGTGGCGAACTCAACCTGGCGCCCCGGGCCTACCACTCGGGCGATTTTGAAGAGATTGGCTGGGTGCTTGCGCGGTTGCGCCGGCAGCACTGTGGTCCGCTGCTGGCCGTCGGGGTCTCGTTGGGCGGCAATGCCTTGTTGCGCTGGGCCGAAGAGATGGGCGGTCAGGCGGCTGGCGTGGTGACGGCTTTGGCCAGCATTTCGGCCCCGCTGGACCTGCGCGCCAGCGGCCAGGCGATGGGGCGCGGCTTTAACCGGCAGGTCTATACGCGCATGTTCCTGGCCAGCATGAAGCCCCGGGCGCTGCGCAAGCTGGCCCAGTACCCGGGACTGTTTTGCGCGCAGGCGCTGCAGGCGGCGCGCGATCTGTACGAGTTTGACAATGTGTTTACTGCGCCACTGCATGGTTTCAAAAACACGCTGGACTATTGGGCGCGTGCCTCGGCGCAGCCCTTGCTGGCCCAGATACAGGTGCCATCGTTGCTGGTCAATGCCCAAAACGACCCCTTTGTACCAGCCATCAGTCTGCCGCAGGCCGGGCAGGTGGGCCGCCATGTGACGCTGTCGCAACCGCGCCAAGGCGGGCATGTGGGTTTTACGACCGGTTCGTTGCCAGGCGGCTTGCACGCCTTGCCCGAAGCCGTCGGCGGCTGGCTGAAGTCACACCTGCCGCCCTTGTCAACTTCTTCCCCTAACGAGTGGAGCCGATCCAATGGATGACATCGTCAAGCAAGCCATCGCCAAATGGCCTGGCGTGCCCAACTGCCATGGCTGGCTGGGGCTGGATGCGCGCGGCAACTGGTATATGCGCGACGACCGGGTACAGGCGCTGGGCTGGTTTGCCAGCGGTGTACCCGGCTGCAAAGGCTCGCTGCTGCAGCACGACAAGCTGATCGCATTCATTGGCCGCAATTACGCTGCCGACGCGCTGGGGCAGTGGTTTTTTCAGAACGGACCACAGCGTGTCTATGTGGAGCTAGAGGCTACACCGCTGATTTGGCGGGTTCAGCCGAACTTAAGTCTGCGCGACCATATTGGCCGACCGGCCAGGGTGCAAGGCGGTCTGGTCGATGAACAGGGCTACCTGTACCTGCTGACCGATACTGGTTTTGGCCTGGTCCACACGCAAGATGTGGCACTGGCAGCCGAACCCATCGAACAGGGCTTATGGCAGGTGCAAGAAGTCATGCAAGCCGATCTGCCAAACCGGTACGGTTACCAAAAAAGCCCTCAATTGCTATATAAAAAATAGCTTGTTGCGCTTGCTGGACAAGGGCTACAAGGCTTTTTCTTCAAAAAATCAGAATTACTTGGCAGATGCAGCCGCAACCGGTGCCGCCGCTGCGTCAGGTGCCTTGGGCTCGCCAAACTTGGCACCGCCGGCATTGGCCATATAGACCACGGCGCGGCCAATCTCGTAGTCTGAAAAAGCGCCGCCGGCTTGCGGGGTCATGCTGTTTTTGCCCTTGAGTGCCGAATTGAGCAAAGCCTCATAGCCGGTTTTGATGCGTGGGCCCCAGGCTGCAGCGTCACCAAATTTGGGGGCACCCAACATGCCTGCCGCATGGCAGGTGGTGCATTGCACTTGGTAAACCTGTTCGCCCGTCTTGAGTTCCTTGCTGGTCTGACCCAGTGACACATGGCCCACTTTCTGAATCCGTGCCATCACCGCCTCTTCGCTCATGTCGGCGGCTGCCGCACCCCGGTCGTGCGTTTTGTAGCTGCCAATCAAACCGAGCACGACAGCCAACGGGAGGCCGACCAGCACCGCAACGGTCAGGATCTTTTTTGTCGGACTTTGTGTGGGCGCTGCGTGCGCATCATGGCCGTTCTCGTGGTGGTTGTCGCTCATGGTGACCCTCTGTTGAAAAATGGTTGGTTCGATAGGGCTGGAGTATAAAAGCCTGTTCAATGAAACCCCCTACAATCACCACCCTTGCAGACAAGATGCGGCTGTAGCTCAGTGGATAGAGTATTGGCCTCCGAAGCCAAGGGTCGTGGGTTCGATCCCCGCCAGCCGCACCAAATGACTGTCTCAGAAAGCGTCAAATAGCATCACAACCCGTTGATTCATAAGGATAAATTTGTTTTTTCTTGCCTATTGTTGTCTCAGGATGTTGCTGTCCGTCGCATGACATACCAACAAATTGTTGGTAGTTGGTAGTACCATCAAATCACATACCAACAATCTTGATGACTTTGAGATGGCGCTAACTGATACTTTTGTAAAGCAGACCAAGTGGTCAGGCGGTAAAACAGGGGACAAACACTCTGATGGTGGCGGCATGTACCTGCATGTCACGGCTGTTGGAAAGTATTGGCGAATGGCTTAGGATGCATTACAGAATAACTTGATCAATTTTATAAAGGATAGTGTAGTATTCCATCATGCTAACTATCCAAGAAATTAAGACGCGTCACGACTTGCTTGTTGGAGAACTGGGAGAGAAACAATACCGGTTGTATTTGGCGGCCGAGGCGAAGTCTCTGGGCTGGGGTGGTATATCCAAAGTAGCGAATGCGACGGGTGCTTCTCGCAATACCATCGCCGTTGGATTGAAAGAGTTGGAGCAAAAGTTTAATGAACAACAAATCTCCGAGTCAGTTGAAGAAGTCAAGCCAGAGAAGAAAGTCAGACAGCGCCTGCGAGGTGGCCACCAACCGGTGGCACCGGAAAAGCGCATCCGTAAAGTCGGGGGTGGACGCCACGGCTTTCTCATAAAAAAACAACAACTAAAAATTCCTTTTAAACCAACATGTTGCGTATGAAATGACGAAGAAGACTGTTGACAAACAGACGAGAATATGCAGAGCTGATATATATTTTTATCAATCCAATCCAGTTTTATATTATTTATAATAATATGTTCATATGGATCTTCAGATAATTTGTTTTTGTTCATGAAGTAATAATATCTTATTTCATAATATCAACATCCGCCACTAAAAATATATTTTTATGAAAGTCCCATGAATAGACTTTATTGGAAACTGCCCTGTGTCTGTTATAGATCAACATCTTGAGTGAGGTTTCCAATAATTTCTAATGTCTAATGAGAACTTCTTAGGAATAAATTTTTTGTAAAATGCAACTTTTTATGAAGAAAAATACGATGACTATTGCTGCTCTTGCGGAACAAACACTTAGTTTTGTCGAACTTATATCGCGTGATCTGCCCGATACACGTGACCCACGCGGAA
>CAIQOO010000219.1 GCA_903873485.1 uncultured beta proteobacterium
ATTGAACAGAAAGCTCAGGGCGATCCAGACCAGCGACCAGTTCAACGCCTCTTTGACGCCGATGTCGTGCGCGCCCTGTTTTTTCAGCACGACAAAGTCGATGAACAGCGACACCAGCACGATGCCGCCAAAGGTGACCCAAAGCCACAGGGGAGCAATTGTTTGCATACAAACCTTTAAAGTTGAAGATCGGAAACCCGATCCGGGAGATTGACTGGGTGCAGCGGACAAAAGCGCCAATGCACACGCATTGACCCAAGTCTAAAAGAATAGAGCCATGTTTATTCTGCTAAAAATGCCAATATAGTTCGTAAAAAAGGGAGTGTCTGAACGTATTTTCATGGCCCTCGGTGCTGTGCTCAGGATGGGTTCCTGGGCATCTGGGGCAAACGATGCAGGCATCATCCAAATGGTTGACCATGGCGCGGGGCATCAATAGTCTCTATTTTTCGAAGTCTTTTTCTCTTGAATGCTGCTTTTTGAAGCGTGTTTTGCGACCTATTCTTCGTCTTGTTCTTTCATTTACACAGGAGATATTCAGATGAAAAAGTTCCTTTCAATGCTGGCCGTGGTGTTGACACTCGGCTTGTCAGGTGTTGCCATGGAGGCCGAAGCTGCCAAGCGCATGGGATCCGGCAAATCCTTGGGCGCGCAACGTCAGGCGACGCCAGACAAGGCACCAACATCCCCCGGCCAGTCAGCAGCCGCAACTGCCACACCAGGGGCGGCAGCCGCCGCACCTTCGCGCTCCTGGATGGGGCCGGTAGCCGGACTCGCAGCAGGTCTGGGCCTGGCGGCACTGGCATCGCACTTCGGTTTTGGCGATGAGCTGGCATCCATGCTGATGATCGGGCTGCTGGCTGCAGCCGTCATGCTGGCCATTGGCTGGTTTATGCGCAAACGCGCCGCAGCACGTCAGCCGCTGGCAGCCGGGAATATGCAGTACGCCCCGGTAGGTAACGGCAACGTCGGCCAGGCAGCACCCGCTTACGAGGTGACCATGCCCGCCGGTGGCAGTGCCATTGGTTCAGCCATTGGTTCAGCCATTGGTGCGGGTGCAGCGAATGCCAGCCGGATTCCGGCCGACTTTGATGTGGCCGGTTTTGAGCGCAATGCCAAAGTCAACTTCATTCGCCTGCAAGCCGCCAATGATGCGGGCAACCTCGACGATATCCGCCAGTTCACCACCCCCGAGATGTATGCCCAACTCAAGCTGGAACTGGCCGAGCGCGGCCTCTCGACACAGAAAACCGAGGTGCTCAGTCTTGATGCGCTGGTGCTGGAAGTCGATGAAGATGCCGATCGCTATCTGGTGAGCGTGCGCTTTACCGGCAGCATTCGGGACGACAGCGGGGAGCCTGACGAGTCGTTTGACGAAATCTGGCACTTGATGAAGTCTCGCTTAGGCAACAGTGGCTGGGTGCTGTCTGGCATTCAACAACTGCCGTGAACCGCCGGGTGCCTGAACGCTTTGATCGGGTAGTGTTGGCACTGTCCCGTCAAATCGCACCCAGGGCGCGCAGTGCCGCAATCTGCGCCTCACTTTGCCCGAGTTCGCGCAGAATTGCCTTGGTGTGCTGCCCGACGGCGGGCCCAAGCGTGGCTGAAGTTCATTGCTAATCAGGGAGGTTTTATGTGTTATTTTGGCCAAGTGAAGCAGCGGCTGTGTCGCTGTGCAGTCTGCCGTCCACCAGTTCCAGCAGCCGGTCGCAACGCGCTGCCAGGTGGGTGTGGTGCGTGACCACCAGAAAAGAGGTGCCGTGTGCAGCCTGCGCAGCAGCGCAAACACTTCGGCGCTTGAAGCCTGGTCCAGGTTGGGGTTCTACGCCCAAACCGGCGAAAATTTCAGAATCCCTTTACTCGGCTGGAAAGTCTGCATGATGGCGATCATGCGGTAAGACCAGAAAGTTTTCTTCCTTCCGATGGTCTAAAAGAAGTCACATAAACGGTCGTTTGCGTGACATCGAAAAACAGCACAGGATTGACCGAAATTCAATCATATGGACTACGTCCCGCGACGGATGCACACGAAGTGAGGGTAAAAACAAGAGTTTGAAATTTTCGCCGGTTTGGGTGTGGAACCCCAGAATGAATAGCGTCCAAGCATATTGATGTGCTCGTGGCCGAAGGGTGACAAGCGCGCCTCGTCTTCTGGCCGCACGGGATAACCTTCGCTGCGCAACTGAGCCAGCACTGCGTCCATATAGAGGGTGTTCCACAACACGATCATGTTGACGACCAGGCCCAGGGCACTCAACTGGTCTTCCTGCCCTTCGCGGTAACGCTGGAACAACTCGCCGCGCGTAGAAGAAAATAAAAGTGGAACAAATTTTTGGGACATTTCCCAGTGAGCGCCTGAAATTAGTGCCAACTTTATCGACAATCTTTGCAAAATAAATGTGGCAAGATACATTCAATCCAATTAACGTTGGAAATTCACAATAAAATAGGGGTAGGAAAGGACACCGTCCTCCCCTCCCTCCGAACCGTGCGTGCGGTTTTCCCGCACACGGCTCTCCAGTCAGTGGTTTCCACATCGGG
>CAIQOO010000220.1 GCA_903873485.1 uncultured beta proteobacterium
ACTGCACATCGGTGCGAACATCCCGGATGTCGGACTTGGTCGCCAAAGACGTATCGAGTGCCTCGGACAGGATGTCGCGCTGTGCATTGACGAACGCCTCAGCCTGGACGCTCGGCACACCGGCCGATTCAAGCTGTTTGACGTACTTCAGGGTGTCGAAAGTGATGGTGCTCATGGGCGGATGTTAAAGCAAAATGACGACCAACCAACCCTCACCGCTGTTCCGGCACCGAATCCCATGCACGTCTTTTTTGATACCGAATTCACAGGCCTGACCTCCAACCCGCGCCTGTTGTCGATTGGCTTGGCTACAGACACCGGTGCCACGCTGTACCTCGAATTCACCGACGGCTGGCAGGAATCAGCTTGTTCCCCATGGGTCAGGCAGCACATCCTGCCAACCCTCGGGCAGGGCGAACGGCTGACCCGGAGCGCAGCGGGGCAGCGGATTTTCGACTGGCTACAGGCGCTCGATGCCCCGCTGAACCTGCTGGCCGATTCGGACTACGACACTGTGCTGCTGGCTGAACTGTTGCAGCAATGCGGCCTGGCGCACGCCAGTTTTCGCATCCAGCAGCTTGTCTTCACCGGCAAACCCCAGACGCTTGAATTTGAAGCGGCCAAACAGCGCTACCTCGCATCGCACGGTCTGGCACCACACCATGCCTTGAGCGACGCGGCGGCGCTGCGCGCGGCCTGGCAACAAACTATGACCATAGTTTAGGCATCAAATCAACCTCTGGCCCTTATGCTGCAAGCGCCGGCCGCTATAAATAATGAACGCAGGCAACGCCTGCCAGCACCTAAGCCAGCCGCAAACCCGTCTGCGCATCAAACCAGTTGTTGTGGCCGTCGCTGACCAGCAAGCCGACCTGGTCGCCCGCCTTCACCTGGGTGCTGGGGGGGGTTCGCACGGTGATCAAACCGACACCGGTTTTCACCACCACATAGGTGTCGGCGCCAGTCGGTTCGACCAGCATGACCTCACCGCGCCAAGTGGCATCGTCACCAAAATGAATATGCTCGGGACGTTGGCCCAGAGTGATTTTTCCAGTTGCCGGGCAGGGCAGCTTCAAACTCCCGCCTTCAAAGGAAAATAGGCCTTCAGCCCCCGTCCCGCTTGCGCTACCAGCTATAAAGTTCATAGTAGGTGAACCAATGAAGCCCGCCACATAGGTGTTGGCCGGGCGGCGGTAAATGTCGTCTGGCGTGCCAATTTGCTGCAGGATGCCGTCTTTCATCACCGCGATGCGACTGCCCAGCGTCATGGCTTCGATCTGGTCGTGCGTGACATAGACGCTGGTGATGCCGCTCACCTGGTGCAACCGTTTGATTTCGGCGCGCATTTCCACCCGCAGCTTGGCATCAAGGTTGCTCAGGGGTTCGTCAAACAAAAACAGTTGCGGGTCGCGCGCCAGGGCGCGGCCCATCGCGACGCGCTGGCGCTGGCCACCCGAAAGTTGTGCCGGACGGCGGTCCAGCAGATGCTCGATCTGCAGCATGGCGGCCACTTGCTGGATGCGTTTTTTCCTCGCCTCCAGCGGCACCTTGCGCATTTCCAGCGCAAAACCGATGTTGTCGGCCACGCTCATGGTCGGGTACAGCGCATAGCTCTGGAACACCATGGCAATGTCGCGCTGCGCAGGGGCTACGCCAATGACGTTTTTGCCGGCTATGCGCAATTCGCCTTCGGTCGGGTCTTCGAGGCCGGCAATGATGTTGAGCAGGGTTGATTTGCCGCAGCCCGACGGTCCGACCAGAATCAGGAATTCACCGGGAGCGACATCAATCTCGATTTTTTTCAGGACTTCGACTGATTTGTCGCCCTTGCCATAGACCTTGCGAATACCCGCGATTTGGAGTGAAGCTGCCATGATTGTTAAACCTCTTATCCTTTGACCGCACCGGCAGTCAGACCTTTGACGAAATATTGACCAGCCAGCACATACACCAGCATGGTCGGCAGCCCGGCGATGATGGCGGCCGCCATATCGACGTTATAGCTTTTCACGCTGCTGGTGGTGTTGGCCATGTTGTTCAGCCCCACGGTGATCGGCTTGCTGTCAGCACCGCTGAAGGCGACACCAAACAGAAAGTCGTTCCAGATGTTGGTGAACTGCCAGATCAGCGTGACCATCAAAATCGGCGTGGACATCGGGATCACGATGCGGTAGAAAATCCGCCAGAAACCGGCCCCATCCATGCGCGCCGCGTTGACCAGTTCGCGCGGAATGGCGGTGTAATAGTTTCTGAAAAACAGCGTGGTGCCGGCCATGCCGGCCAGACAATGCACCAGCACCAGGCCACCAATCGAACTTGACAGCCCCAGATAGCCCAGCACCTGGCTCATCGGCAACAGCACCACCTGAAACGGCATGAACACGCCAAACAGGATAAAGCCAAACAGCAGGTCACTGCCCTTGAACTTCCACATGGAGAGCACATAGCCGTTGATGGCACCCCAGCCAGTCGAGATCAGCACCGCAGGCACTGCCATCATCACCGAGTTCCAGAAATAGGGTTTGAGTCCCCGGCAATCAACCCCGGTGCAGGCGGTGGACCAGGCCAGCGTCCAGGATTCAAAGTTGAGGCTGGCAGGCAAGCTCAGCAGGTTGCCAGAGCGAATCTGCTCGGCATCCTTGAATGAGGTGGCCAGCATCACATACAGCGGTGCCAGGAAGAAAAAGGCGGCGATCAGCAGCACGGCATAGACCGCAAATCGGGAGATATTTTTGGTGTTCATACAGTGTCTTTCATCCGTTCACCCTGAGCTTGTCGAAGGGCTTCGACCCTTTGTCAAACTCGGCCCGAACGGTCGTTGGTGGATTGATCTCATTATCTTTCGTGCGGTTTGGACCGCAGTTCGCTGTAAAGGTAAGGCACAACAATCGCTGCCACCATGGCCAGCATCATGGTGGCACTGGCGGCACCCAGGCCAATCTGGCCACGGGTAAAGCTCATGGTAAACATGAAGGTGGCTGGCACATCAGACGCATAACCCGGCCCGCCAGCGGTGAGCGCCATCACCAGGTCAAACGCCTTGATCGACAGGTGCGACAGCACCAGAATGGTGGAAAACACCACCGGTCGCAGCACCGGCAAAATGATGCGCCAGTAAATGCGCGGCAGGCTGGCACCATCAATCTGTGCTGCCTTGATGATGCTGTCGTCAATGCCACGCAAGCCCGCCAGAAACAGCGCCATGGCAAAACCGGCCGACTGCCAGATGCCGGCGATCACCACGCAATAGATGGCGGTATCACTCTGCACCAGCCAGTCAAAACTGAAACTGGCCCAGCCGATGTCGTGCATCAGTTTTTCCAGTCCCAGGCTGGGGTTCAAAATCCACTTCCAGGCGGTGCCGGTGACGATGAACGACAGCGCCATCGGGTACAGATAAATGGTGCGGATCACCCCTTCAAAGCGGATTTTCTGATCCAGAAAAATCGCCAGCACCATGCCTAGCAGCATCGAGCCGCCAACATACAAAATGCTGAAAATACCCAGATTTTTCAGCGCAATGTACCAGCGGTCCATCTCCCACAGCCGCACATATTGCTCAAGACCAACGAACTCGTCGTAGTTGGGCAACATGCGCGAATTGGTCACGGACAACAGCCCGTTCCAGATCATCAAGCCATAGATAAAGGCAAAGCCGAGTACAAAACCCGGTGCGATCACCAGCTTGGGCAATACATTTTCAATTGATTTCATGGGCTTTCACCTTCGTCTAAAGGCATCCAAATGCCGCAATGCGACACAAGCCTGCAGCAGACTTCAGTCAACCGTCATTCTCTTGGCAAGGGGCATCCAGTGTTTTGCCACCCCATGCCAAGCATGGAGCTACTGGATCCCCGCCTGCGCGAGGATGACAGCCACTTCAATCAAGCAGACACTACTTGGCGGCAGCCGCCTTGGCGATGCTCTTCATGCCATCGGCGACCGACATCTTGTCGTCGTTCCAGAATTGGCTCACTGCATCCTTGATGGCACCCGACACGGCGGGTGGCACCGCCATTTCATGGGCGATCGATGGCAGCAGTCCGCCGGTTTTGGACGAGGCCACAAAGTCTTTGGAAGACAATTTGGCGCAGTCGTCAAACTTGGCCATGTTCATGTTCAGGCGAACCGGAATAGAGCCTTTGTTCAGGTTGAAGATTTCCTGGAATTCGACACCCATGATGGCAGCCGCCAGGTCAGCTTGCGCCTTTTGGGCGGCTGCGTCTTTCAGCTTGAACATGGCAAACGAATCAACATTGAAGGTAAAGGCATTGGCAGTGCCCGGGGCAGCGGCGCAGATGTAGTCCTTGCCCGGCACTTTGCCAGCAGCAGTGAATTCGCCCTTGGCCCAGTCACCCATGAACTGGAAGGCGGCTTTTTCCTGAATCACCATGGCGGTGGCCAGATTCCAGTCACGCCCCGGAGCAGCCGCATCGGTATAACCCTTGACCTTGCGGAAGGTTTCCAGCGACTTGGTCATGGTTGGGCTGGTCAGGGCTTTGGGGTCGAGCTTGATCATGGCATCCTGATAAAACTTGGTGCCACCGACTCCGAGCACCACCGACTCAAAGGTGGTGAAGTCCTGCCAGTTCTGGCCGCCGTGGGCGACCGCAATCAGCCCGGCTTTTTTGACCTTGTCGGTCGCCGCAAAAAATTCGTCCCAGGTTTTCGGTGCGCCAGCGACACCAGCTTTCTTCAGCACGGCCGAATTGGCCCACATCCAGTTGACGCGGTGCACGTTGACCGGGGCGGCCACGTATTTGCCTTTGTACTTCATCACGTCGGCCACCACCGTCGGCAGCAGCGCATCCCACTTTTCGGCGGTCGCC
>CAIQOO010000221.1 GCA_903873485.1 uncultured beta proteobacterium
AGACTTGGGTACTGTGATCTTGGCAGCTGCAAGGATGTCTCTGAATGCAGATCGAGAGATCCCTCGCTCCTCCAGCGGACCGACAAGGCTGGCAATGAGTTCACGCTGCCCCGTGGACAACTCTGTAGAAGGATATTTTTTCTTGGTGGGCATGTACTCGTTATACGCCTATTTGACTCAATAATAGATGAATCGCTGGATGCATAACGTCCAAGCTCAGGGGCACTGCGCGGCTTTATAGCGCAGCGTCCCTTGGAGCGCAGTGTTAGCACTGTTGCCCAGAAGGACAGTTTTGTTGAGCTGTTTGATTACTGGGTTTCTTGTCAACCACAACAGATTCACCCATCTTCACCGGCAACTGATCTGGGTAGTCGTAGCCCGTGCCCTTGCTGTGGTCGATGATTGCGCCAATACCGCCACCAAAGATGATGTTCCCGAACATTGAGCCCGCTGCGCGTGAGATAGCTTTAAGCAAGCCGTCAGGCATCCCCTCTTTCTTGCACATAACCTCAAGGTCTTCGTTGGATTTCCTGACGTTTACGTTTGCTGGTGACTTTGCATCCCAACTTCCTTTGTCATTTTTCAGGCGGCAATCAGATTCAACTGGCTTGCCCTGGTAACTTGCCGTAAGTGACAAAGGTTGTGTTTCGCTTTGGGTAATCGTTGAGCAACCGACGCTCGTAAATGCTGCGGAAAACGCAATGACGTAGGTACTGACTTTCATAAAAACTCTCTCGTGTTGTTAAGGTAAATGGCTGGTGCTAACGAATAGCGTTTATCTTGCGCGCCGAGGCGCTGATTCAAACACAAGAAGCCAGCCGCGCAAGATAAACCTTGTTGGACTGAACCGCCGTGTGGCGTTGGAGACCTGATACGTTCAGATCATTCAAAATATAGAGGGGATTGTAAGGTTCGACTCACATTGTGAAAAATCAAAGTGTGATCGTGGGACACGCGCCGAGGTTTGTTGCCGTGACTGACGACTCGCGCCGCGCCACTGGCATCCGATGAAACCATTACAAATTTATATAATTTATGCCTGTAGCCCTTACCAGATATGCGCTGACAGCTATTAATATCGTAGCGATGACAAACTTCAAGCCATCAGTGTTCACTGCTCGCCGATTTATCCTCGGCCACTGCTGCCGCCAGGCACCGGTGCAGACCGTCAATGCCCAAGAATCTTTGACAGAAAATCTTTGCTGCGATCACTTTGCGGATTGTTGAAAAAGTCGTGCGGGTTGTTTTGTTCGACGATCTGGCCCTGGTCCATGAAGATCACCCGGTCGGCCACCGCTTTGGCAAAACCCATTTCGTGCGTCACACACAGCATGGTGATGCCTTCATCGGCCATGGCAATCATCACGTCAAGCACTTCCTTGATCATTTCGGGATCAAGTGCGCTGGTCGGTTCGTCAAACAGCATGATTTTGGGTTTCAGGCACAGGGCGCGGGCAATCGCCACCCGCTGCTGCTGGCCACCCGAGAGTTGCAGCGGGTATTTGTCGGCCTGCTCGGCAATGCGCACCCGTTTCAGTTGCACCATGGCTTTTTCTTCGGCCTCTTTTTTCGGCATCTTGCCGACCCACATCGGCGACAAGGTCAGGTTCTCCAGCACCGTCAGGTGCGGGAACAGGTTGAACTGCTGAAACACCATGCCGACTTCCTTGCGCACCTGGTCGATGGCCTTGACATCGTCAGTGAGTTCGACCCCATCGACGATCAGGTGGCCCTGCTGGTGCTCTTCCAGCCGGTTGATGCAGCGGATCAGCGTCGATTTGCCCGAACCCGAGGGGCCACAAATGACGATGCGCTCGCCACGGGCCACGCTCAGGTCAATGTCGCGCAGCACATGAAAGTTGTTGCCGTACCACTTGTTGACCTTGTCAAAAGTGATGATGGGGGTGTTTTTGGTTTCAGCCATGGTGTGCTTTGTGGGGTGAATGACGTGTATCAGCGCAATTTGCTCTTGTTGACCTGCTTTTCAACCCAGTGGCTGTAGCGCGACATGGAAAAGCAGAACACAAAATAAATCATGGCAATGAAGAAATAACCTTCCATGATGAACGGACGCCAGTTGGCGTCCGAGTTAAGCGCCAGTTTCATGGCGCCGGTCAGTTCATACAAGCTGACGATGGTCACCAGCGAGGTGTCCTTGAAAGTGGAAATAAAGTTGTTCATGATGCCTGGCACCACCATTGCCAGCGCTTGCGGCAGCACAATTTTGCGCTGGGTTTGCCAGTAAGACAGCCCCAGCGTGGCAGCCGCTTCGACCTGGCCTTTGGGAATGGCTTGCAGACCACCGCGAATCACCTCGGCCATGTAGGCTGCGGCAAACAGCGTGATGCCCACCAGCACCCGCAACAGCACATCAATTTGCAGACCCTGCGGCATGAACAGCGGAAACATGAACGAGGCCATGAACAGCACCGAAATCAGTGGCACACCGCGAATCAGCTCGACATAAATGGTGCAAAAACTGCGAATCGCCGGCAGCTTGGAGCGTCGGCCAAGGGCCACCACCAGGGCAATCGGAAAGCAGAAAACCAGCGACAGCGAGGCCAGCAAAATGGTCAGTGGCAGGCCACCCCAGCGGTCGGTATCCACCTGACTCAGCCCCAGCACCTTGCCATACATCAGGGCAAAAAAAGCCGCCAGCACCACCAGCCAGAGCAGCGGCAGCCAGGCTTTCCAGAAGGCTCGCATGCAGCTTGCCACCAACAGACCGGTCAGCAGCAGCGTGGCGATCAGCGGGCGCCACTGTTCTTCAAACGGGTAGCGGCCAAAGATGATGACCCGGTATTTCTCGGCCACCACGCCCCAACAGGCACCGACACCCTCGGCCCGGCAAGCGTCGTAACTGGGGATCCAACTGGCCTTGAAGACGGCCCAGTTCAAGATCTGCGGCACATACCACAGCAAAATGCCGCCGATGATAAGGGTTGACAGCGTGGTTTTCCAGTCACCCAGCAAATTGGCCTTGACCCAGGCCACCGGGCCCTCGGTGTTGACTGGCGCGTGGCGGGCGGCTATTGGTTGAAAAATCGTGGCGTTCATGGTGTGTCAGGTTTTGTTCAACGTTCTTTGATGGCGGCGCGGCTGTTGTACCAGTTCATCAGAATCGAAGTCCCCAGCGAGGTGGTCAGATAAACCAGCATCACCAGCGAGATGCACTCGACCGCGCGACCGGTCTGGTTCAAGGCGGTGTTGGCAATCGACACCACATCCGGGTAGCCAATCGCCACCGCCAGCGATGAGTTTTTGGTCAGGTTCAGGTACTGGTTGGTTAGTGGCGGGATGATCACCCGCAGTGCCTGCGGCAGCATCACCAGGCGCATTTCCTGGTTGCGCGACAGGCCCAGCGCGGATGCGGCTTCACCTTGACCGCGCGGCACCGACTGGATGCCGCCCCGCACCACTTCGGCAATGAAAGCGGCGGTGTAGAGCGTCAGGCCCAGCAACACGGCGAGAAATTCGGGTGTCAGCGCGCCGCCATTTTCAATCGAAAACTCGCCCTTGACTGGGTGGTTGAGTTCAGTCGGGGCACCCCCGAGTGCCCAGCCCAGCAGGCTGCACATCAGCATGATCCCGACCGGAACCCAAAACATGCTGCGCAGTTGGCCAGTCGCCTCAAACTGGCGAATCGCCCAGCGGCGATACCACCAGATTGCTGCCACGCCAAACACCAGGCCAAAGGCGGCCCAGAGTTGTCCCTTGGCCCAAACCGGAATCGGGTAATTCAAGCCCCCCTTGCTCAGAAAAAACGAGCCAAAAACCCAGGCGTTCTCGGCCGCCGGCAGCACTTCAGTGAGCACTACATACCACAGCAGCAACTGCAGCAGCACCGGAATATTGCGAAAAAATTCGACATACGACAGGCACAGGCCGCGCACCAGCGCATTGCGCGAGAACCGCCCCACGCCAAGAATGGTGCCCAGCACGGTAGCCAGAAGGATACCCAGAACGGCCACCCGCAGCGTGTTGGTGACACCCACCAGAAAAGCCTGCCAGTAGGGCTGTTCGGAATCAAACGGGTAAAGGCTCTCGCCGATGTCAAAGCCGGCCGCTTGCGTCAAAAAGTCAAAACCGCTCTGGATGCCGCGCACCCGCATGTTGACCAGCGTGTTGTGGGCCAGAAACCAGACCACCCCGGCGATGGCGATGATCGCCAGCACCTGGTAGAGCAAGCCTCTGAAAGCCTGGCTGCGCCAGGACAAGTTGTTTTTTTTGGGAGGAGTGTCTGGAGTCATTGCGCTTGGGCGCCCAACGGGCGGCTTGATGGGAAACACCAAAGGACATCGCGGGGATGCCGAAAAAAAGCGCCGCCAGATTCGCCGGTGCGCGCGTCATGCGGCGCGGCACCGGCACGGCGCGAGCCAGGTTTACCGAACCGGGAAGGCGTACATCAGGCCGCCCTTGTTCCACTGGTTATTAACACCACGCGGTAAGCCCAGTGGTGAATTCGGTCCAACATTACGCTCGAAAATTTCACCGTAGTTGCCGGTGGCCTTGACGGCACGCGCCATCCATTCCTTGTCCAGCCCGAGCAGTTTGCCGGTGTCTTCCGAGGTGCCCAAAATGCGCTTGACAACCGGGTCGGTGCTGCTGGTCTTGAGCGAATCTACATTGGCCTGGGTAATTGAGTACTCCTCGGCTTCGAGCAGGCCATAAATCACCCATTTGATGATGGCAAACCACTCGTCATCACCACGACGCACCATGGGCCCGAGTGGCTCTTTGGAGATCAGTTCGGGCAAGATGATGTGGTCGACCGGCACTTTGGCCACCTTGTTGCGGGTTGAGGCCAGGCCGGAGGCATCGGTGGTGTAGGCGATGCAGCGACCCGTGAAATAAGCATTTTCGGCGGCTTCAAGCTGCTCAAACACCACCGGCTTGATGCCCAGTCCAGCAGCTTTGGAGTAATCCGTCAGGTTCTTTTCGGTGGTGGTGCCAGACTGCACACACACGGTTTGACCCTTGAGCTGCTTGGCACTCTTGATCTTGCTCTTGACCGGCACCATGAAACCCTGGCCGTCGTAGTAAGTGACGGCGGTCTGATTCAGGCCGAGCGATGCATCGCGGGTCAGGGTGAAGGTGGTGTTGCGCGACAGCACATCGACTTCGCCGGACTGCAAGGCGGTAAAGCGTTGCTGGGCGTTCAGCGGCACATACTTGATTTTTTCCGGGTCACCCAGAGTGGCTGCTGCAATCGCCCGGCAGATATCGACATCCAGACCGCTCCACTTGCCGGCAGAGTCTGCCGCACCAAAACCGGCCAGACCGGTGTTGACGCCACAAACCACGCTGCCGCGTGCCTTGATGCCGTCGAGTGTCTTGCCAGCCTGCGCCGGCATTGCCGCCAGCGTACCCAGAGTGGCTGCAACGATCGCGATTGTTTTGAATTTGCTATAACGCATTGGTGTAATTCCAGTTAAAAAAAATGATGGCGTGATGATGAAACCAACCGAGAATTCATCAAGCATTGGACTGTACCAGCGGCTCGGACATTGAGGCATTCGGGTTTACTCTTGCACTTTAGGCAATTGGTACATTACTTGATTCACCATCCCTGCACCAAAATGGCAAGCAGTAAACGTGCCATGTCTTCTTTGGCTGGCATGGCGGCAACGGTTGATCGATCGTCAAGAAGGGTGCAAATGGTCAATATTGCACCACTACTGTGCGTCTGAATCGCACCTGAAAGGTCTGTTGATGACATTGAAAATGCTGCTTCCTGACAAACTCGGCCTGTGCAGCACGCGACTGGCGCGCCTGATGGCGGTGCTGCAGGATGAAGTTGAACGTCAGCGCCTCCCCGGTGCGGTGGCGGTGGTGGCGCGTCACGGCAAGATGGCCTTGTTTGACAGTGTTGGCCAGCTTAACCCTGCTACCGGCGAGGCGATGCACCGCGATGCCCGTTTTCGCATCTATTCCATGACCAAGCCAATTGTGTCGGTGGCGGCCATGATGTTGATGGAGCAGGGTGCGCTGCTGCTCAGCGATCCGGTGGCCCGCTACCTGGGTGAATTTGCCCAGCAGCAAGTCGCCGTGCTGGCGGGCAGCGAACTGCAACTGGTGCCGGTACGCCGGGCGGCAACGGTGCATGACCTGCTGCGCCATACGGCGGGCATGACCTACGAGTTTTTGGGCAATGGTCCGGTGCAGCGCCAGTATGCCCAACTGCGGGTTGGGTCACGCGAGCGGGGCTTGGCTGAATTCACCCGACAACTCGCCGACTTGCCGCTGATGTTTGAACCCGGCAGTGTGTTTGAGTACAGCCGTGCCACCGATGTGTTGGGACGGGTGCTTGAAGTTGTTTCAGGCCAATCGCTTCAGGTTTTTTTGCGCGAGCAAATTTTTGAGCCGCTGGGCATGCCGGATACGGCATTTGCCGTGCCGACCCATCAGCATGAGCATATTGCCGAGCCGTTTGCACGCGACCCCGAGGGCGGCTTGCAGATGCGGGTGATTGATGTGCGTGCCGATGCGGTACTGGCATCGGGTGGCGGCGGGCTGGTATCCACCGCGCTGGACTACGCGCGCTTTTTGCAGTTCATGCTCAATCGGGGGGAACTCGACGGCGTGCGTTTGCTCGGTCCGCAGACGGTGGATTTCATGACCGCCGACCACCTTGGCGACATCCCGGTGGCGAGCGGCGGGTCACGCGCGCTGCTGCCGATGGGCCATGGTTTCGGTCTGGGTTTTGCGGTGCGCAAACAGTTGGGCGTGGCGCCGGTGCCTGGCTCGGCAGGAACCTATTTTTGGGGCGGCCTGGCAGGGACCACGTTTTTTGTCGATCCGGTGCTCAAGCTGTTTGCCATTTTGATGCTGCAGGCGCCCAACCAGCGCGAGTATTACCGCATGCTGTTTCGCGACATGGTGTATGCCGCGGTTCTCGATTAATATATGAAAAAAAGGCTTCCAGCCCTTATGCAGCAAGCGCTGATAGCTATTAAAAACAAAGCAAAGTAGAGATGCCGGACAGGGCCTTCAAGCATGCGCAGCGCTTGAAAAGCCGGGTTTGATCAAAGGTCAGCAAAGTGTGAGAGCATCAAGGTCTGTCTGGCAGTGGCAAAAGGTTGATCTAGGTCAAAACCAAATTTTATGGCTGTATCAACATTCGCCCTGTCAAAAAAATGACAC
>CAIQOO010000222.1 GCA_903873485.1 uncultured beta proteobacterium
CCTTGCGCGGGGCGACAACTATGACAGCGAGCGGGTCAACTCGACAAGCGGGGAAACGCCATGAACCGTTGCCATCCATGAAACCAGGGGTTAACCCTTATACCTTACCGTTACTATTTGCACTTAAACCGAGATTACCCCGTCTAAGACCAAACCATCCAAAGCAGCAAGATGCCTCTTGTTAACACGCAGTGATTGATCGCCCCAGGTCTGCCAGGACTGGACAGGCACAGTGACCAGATTTGCATCAAACCCGTGTTGGGCTATCGTGATGTCGGTGATGCAAAGTATTTCGCGTTCGCGTGCGCCCATATCCCATGTTGACCCACTCCAGCCGCCCGTCCACCGAAGGACATTTGTAGATGCGCCAAATAGACCGGACAGAACCTGCGTGCCAGAGAGCGTCAATCCGTCAGATACCGGGATATTTTTCACCTTTCTAATTCCACGCCCCAGTATCGCGTTGGCTTCACCAAGCGCGAATCCGTCAGACAACGTGACCGATGCCTTGGACCGGCTTCGGTACGGGGTGATGTGTTGGTTGATGTTTACGTCGGTAGCGCATTCCAGCACCATCATCGTGTAAAAGGATACCGGGTAATTTAGTGGCGGACGATACCCGTCTAACACCAAGGCTCCCAAAACATCACAGGTTGACCTGCCGGTAAAAAATGTGTTTTCAACAAATCGGGATGACCAGAGTCCGGCATATCCTGTGGACGTTGAATAAAACGGCGGGATAACCCGCACCGGATTGGACACCATCACCCCAGCCGCCCGGGTGTCTTCAATCACGGCCATGACCCCGTCCCAGTCGCTGCTGGCGGGTATCCGTGGGCGAATCAGGTGGTAGCCAGCGACAACACCATCGTGCAGCGCATGCGAGCCGGACAACTGCGAGACATCGAGCCGAAAGATGCTCTGCCACGGCTCGGTGATGACCGTCTGGCTGCCGGTGGTAGCAATAATGGCGCTCTCGATGGCGTATTTGTTGGATTTTTTCCTGAGCGTTTCGGCCACAATCCAAGCCAAATAATCAGAATCGTTTTGCGACGGACGGCGAACCACATTGAAGTAACTTCCCCAGAAGTCAAGCCAGTAGCCGTCTGCCGTGTGCATTCTGGCTTGTGCCAGTGCCTGTGGCACGCTGTCCGCTGCAGCTTGCACCTCGGTAGCGTAACTGTCCATCAGTGCCCACAGCACCGACCGATGCCCACGGACAACGTTGGTGAAAACACTTTCAGTACCAGCACCGTCAACCAACACCAGGGCACTCAAACCAGAAAATGCTGATTTAAGGCGAACCCCAACACCCACCTGAGCTAATTGAACCGCTGCCTGCAGAACCGTACCTGATGACAGATCAATGTCGGCCAGCGGTGCGTCAGTTTCTGTGTTGACCACAAGCCGACGGCCAGCGACAGACCAGGTCACACCGTCAGGGTGCGTCAAAGTCATGACTGTTGCCGCATCCGGGTCGCGGTCAAACGCCCCGTACAGGTAGCCGAGTAGCTTGTTACGCATTGGTAATCCAGTTGATCGAGATGGACCCCGGTATCAGCCGCTCAAACTTGCCGCAAACAAGGTTGATGTTCCCGGTCAGATCGCACAGCATCACGCCATTGAGCGACAGCACGCCACTGGTGATGGCCTCGGCGCGCAGTGCAGAACCAGGACCCACTCCAAAGATGGTTCGGCCCACTACGCTGACAATGCCAGCGCGCAGCGCATCCGTCCGCTGTGATGTGTATTGGGTGGCGACGGTCAGCCCAATGGAAACAACGCGCTCCAGCATAGGCAGTGCCGTGACCGACACTCCGGCTGGCCGGTAGCCGCTTACTTTTTGCCCGGTAGTCGGGTCAACGTAGCCGTCAATGGTGGATTGGACCTTGGTAAGTAGTGCCTTTGATGGCGTGCCAATCGAACTGCTGACATAAACATTCACGCGCCCAGCGTGCTCGTCAATGCCGATACGGGTCACATATTCCTGCACCACACCATTACTGTCACGCACGGTGGCCGACTCAGCGCTGTAGCGTATCGAGTCAACCGTGCCGCGCGCGACCGATGAAATGAAACTGGCAAACCGGGTTTTTCTCTCAATTTCGCTTTCTGCATCCACCCCGGTGGTAAACGGCTGGTTTGTGCAGGCGTAGCCAAACGGGAATAGCGACAGCCCGTCGCCCGCCGTTAGTTCGTTGGCCTGGATGTTGCCGATGGTCCCAGCCGTTGTGCAAGCGACCGCAATGCTGGCCTGGGTGGCCCCGACAGGCCGGGTGACAGCCGCAATGGAGCGAAACGACAACGCCTTACCGGGAACGTCGAATGTCGCGCCTTTCGGGATTGTCAGGGCTTCGATCAACGCCGGGAATGTCACAACCAGTATGCCGCCAGAAGGAAGTGCATCCACGATGCCAAACCCGAACGATTGGTAAATAGCAACCGGTATCGCGTCCTGCAAGCCGAGGAACATCTGCAGATAGAGTTCTTCGATCTCGATTGCAGGCGACTCCATCAGCGTGCGCGCGACTGCGCCGACCGAGAAGTCGGTGATTTTTGTCTGCGATGCGCGCGAGACATTGATCATCGATGCCACGATCGATGCAAAGTTTTTCAACTGGAAACTCATGCCGGTACCTCTCTAAATTTCAAGTTGCAGTTTTAGCACCGTTCCACCATCGGCCAGCGCCGTGATCGATATCAGCACAGCATCGCCGGATGCTGTGGCCGTGCCGTCCGATACGCCTTTGACGCGGGGGTCAGCCAACAAAGTCTCTTCGCAAAAGCGCAGCATGAGCAGATGGATGTTGCCGTTTTGCTTGCGCCCTTTGAGCCGCCCGGCAGCATTGCCGTAGCGCGGGTGAAATTGCAGGCATCCGATCTCGTTTCTCAGGCGCAGTTCCAGCGCCTGCTTGAGATTTGGTATGCCGCTGGCCAGCGCCAGATCACCCGTGGTGTCAGCCGTCAGAAGCCCGTCGGTCAGACCCAGATCGATGCCAAATGCCTGTATCGGGGTGACACCGGACAAAGTGTTGGTGATCGGTGCCGGGATTTTTATCGGCTCGCCATACAGCAATACCTGCCCAGCAATGATGCCTGGGTGCAGCGGGTCACCTGAGAGGTAGGGTGGCCGCAGCCCATTGAGTATGGCGATTTCAGGCCAGCGCCCGGCACTCTGCAATTCCCTGAATGCGAGCTTTTGCAGTGTGTCGTTGTGGTGTGTGGCGACGGCTCGCCAATTTGCTGCGGTTCTCATTAAATTAAATAAATTATGAAGAAAAGTCAAATAGCGTTGTTGTAAATCCAGCCTTCATATATCCGTTAGAATCTTTTGCGTAAATAGTTATTACACCGCCATCGACGGAGTTAATTGGCGTATCAAATTCAAAATTAAACTTAAAATTTTCAATAGATACATCAACCGATGCAAACTCTATTTCGTGAGTATTTTTGTTAGAATTTTTGTATGAACAACAACATATTAAAGTTTCTGTTATTGGGTTTTTAACCGTAAGGGTACATTTCGTTGTTCCTCCAATTGTTGGGTAACCAACACCGAGCATGGTATAAATTGGCGATACATTAGGGTCTTGGTCGGGTACTGGTGTATTGTACTCCCAATAACGAAATCTAACGCCTGGATTGCTTGGTAATCCATTATAGTTAGTTTTAACAACTACATCTACATACCCGATTTCAAGAGCAGAAGGAGAAACACATGCAAGCTGAGTTTGAGAAATGCTAGATGGAGCAATTGGAGATTCCCACTCTCCAAAAAATACGTTTGTAACATTAATAAGATTAGTACCTGTAATAGTTACTAATGTTCCACCAATTATTCTACCGTCACTCGGGATTATTGAAGTAACCGTCGGCTCTGGCGTTGGTGATGGCGTTGGCGTTGGCGCAGGTGTCGGTGTAGGTAAAGAATACGAAAACAGGGTATTGGCAACATTGGTGCCACCCGGAGTTGTGACGAGCACGCTGGCAAAGCCGTACAATCCTGCCGGTACGATGCATGTAATCGAGGTTGGTGAAACCACCAGCACAGATGTACAAGCCACGCCACCCACAGTCACGCCAGTAACTCCCGTCAAATTCGCGCCGGTAATGGTCACAGCGGTTCCGCCTGCCGTGCTGCCGATGGTCGGGCTGATTGACGTGACAATCGGTATTGGCGAAACGTAAACGAATAACGAATTTGCATCATTTGCGCCGTTTACCGTGGTCACCACAACACTGGCGTTACCCGCTGCACCAGCAGGCACGATGCAAGTCAACGAGGTTGCAGTGTTTGAACTCAGGCCAGTACAGGCAACACCACCAACGGTCACGCCAGTCGCACCAGCCAAGTGCCGGCCAACAATCCGCAGGGTTGTGCCACCGCTGATCATTCCCGCGTTTGGCCTGATGTAGCTAATGATCGGTTTTTGCGTTGCAGGAACTGCGACCACAAAACCAGGGACCGTAATGCCAGCACTCACGATGTCGAGTAAACCGGCGAGCGTTGCTTGATCAATCGGCTGTGTCGGGTCCAGCGCGTTGATTGCGTTGATGGCCGAAACGGCACCAGGGGTTGTAGTGATTAAGTCGGAGGTGATCGGAGCGACAAACGGATTGGACCCGTCGGATGGCGTACTGCCGCCTGCCGTGCTGGAGCAGTTTGATGCGCCGTATGGCAGCAAGGGTGCCGTAGCGTTGCCGATGGCGTTTGCAAAGCCATTGCTCAACAGACAACCTAAATTCGAGTATTCCCGCTTTACCTGCATGATCGCGGCCACTGCATCATTGGGCAGACCAGCCACCGCGCCAACTGCGTCAAATACCTTTGTGGCCGTGCCAGCCAATTCTCTGGCCACATCGACAGCCGCCTGTTCAGCCTCTGTCAGCACCCGGCCCGCCGCTTTGGCCGTTGCAATGATGCCAGCCGCAGTCTCCATGACTGGCCAAAACGTACTCTTGACGGTACCAAGTGCGGACTGGCCAAGCGTGCCAATCTTGCTCGATAGACCATCGAGAAGCCCGATCAAGCCGCCGCCACTTGCGGCACTGGATACCGCAGTCACCACGCTGCTTGCTCTGGCAACCATGCGACTCGCCGCATCAGAACCGAAAAGATCACCAATGGAACCCGACATCGATGTGAAAGATGATTCAATTTTGCTGCTGGTGTTTATTTTCTCCATCAATTCGGGGTAGCGGTTCTCGGCATTTTCTGCAATGACCTGAAGCGTGATGTTGTAGAGCAGCAGCAGCGGCTGGAGCTTGTTGCGCCGCAGAACGAACTGAGTCGGCACCACGTCGGCGACATATTTGTTGTTGAGAGCATCGATGAAAATGAGCCGAACCTTGTTGGGATCGTCGCCGTTGTCGATGCACTCCTGGCGAGCGTCATGCCACGCATGGATGAAGTTGTCGCGCAGAATTGTGAATTGCCGGCCTCCTTCAGGTCGCGCACCTTGCCCCCAGCCGGTGTTACCGGAAATGGTCAGGGTGGTCAAGCCACGGCCAAAGGAATCAACAAAAGCACCGTCAAGCGTTTGAGTCACCGCTGTGCGCGATGGCTCGGTGCGGGTCAGTTCCTCCGGGTTGATTGGCAACGTCATGTGGTCATAGTTGCCAAACCCGTCACACAGGACAAACGATATTTGAAGGAATGATTGGTTGATGACGGGCATGGCGACACCGTAGCGTCACGACCCGGTTTTGTTTGCCGCCTTGCGCTGTGCCTGGCTGGCTTTGATCGCCGCCATGAATTTGTCGTACTTGGCCGGGTCAATGCCGGTGAAGGGGAGCCACCTACCACGGCAGTGGGGATGTTGGGCACCCGCCGCGACCCACCACATCTCGTCTGGCTCGCGGTCGTACAGCCGTCCATCAACCCGTTTTTTGGGTGCCGATGACCGCCCGATGTTGGTCTTGCCAGCCCATATCTCGGTTTCGCCGTCCTTATTTTCCTTGGCTGGGTCCACCACCGTCATGATGCGCCCGTTAATTTTGTGGCACCAGGCACAGACCCCCTTGTATTGCTCAAGCCGTTTCATTTTGTCGCCCGGCTTACTGGCGGCCACCGCGCCCTGCGCCGCGTTCTCTGACACCTCGGTGATGGCGATACGCCGCCAGTCGCGGTTTGCCGTGGCGTACTTGTCGAACAGCTTTGTCTCCAAGTTTTCGATCTTGCCGCCCAGCAGCACTGCCTGCTGGTGCTGCAGCACGATGGTGCTGATGTCGGACTTCATTTTGTCGCCCATATCGACAATGGCCTGAGCGCAGCGCACGCGGGCAAAGCTGACCAGTGCTTCGGTGTACTGCGCAACCGGCAAGCCCATCTGAACCGCTCCAGGGATGGTGGCCGGGATGAGTGCAGCGATACCAGCAGCCACCGCCGCAATGGGCGGGTTTGCCGCCAGCCCGGCCTCAATTTGCCCAAGCAGTGTGGACTTGACCGATACCCAGCTTGCCATGCTGTCTGCCCACTTGGGCGACCAATACGACTGCAGCAGCCACTCCACCAGCATCGACCAGTCCTCTGGCAGCCACAGATAGCGGGGTTTGGCGTGAAAGTAGGCACTCCAAGCATCAAGCTCGACCTGCGTCCAGTGGACCGGTGCATCCGGTATCAGCGGGATTTGCGCATCCTTGACGTGTGGCGCGCCGTGCGATGCCAGCCACCATGACAGGGCATCTTTGAACGACTGGATGTGCGCCTGCCCGGTGTGGGTGAATGCCTCAACCAGGTCAGCCAGATAGGGTGAGTCGAACGGCAGCCAGATGTCGTGTTCGTGGCTTGGTTTTATGGCCTTGCCGAGGTAGGTTCCTTCATCAATCATCAGGTCATGATGCAGTCACGACACGCTGGCAATGGCCGCCGTGACCTCTTCTCGTAGCATCGCATGTGCCGCAGCAGAAACATCCTTGACGATGTAGCGGCCAGGTTGCGCCGGGATGATCCAGCCACTTGACCATTCTCCCATCACGCGAAACGTAATATGGGAACTTGATTTCTGCCCGCCGCTGCTGGTGTTGAATCGCACCATGCCGCGAAGGTTTTTTGGTATGTCATCACCATCCAGGCGACCACCCCACTTGTAGGTGTTGCGCATGGTCATCAGCGGACCCTTGGTGCGCAGGCTTGACGCATTCAAACCAGATCGAGCCGATACTTTGCCGGTGACGTGCGACTTGGTCAATTCCTTGGCTTGTTCATAAACAGCCATCGGCATGGCTTTGGCATGCGCTACGTTTCCAGGAGTATTATGGCGAAATGGGATGATCAAATACCGCTGGCCGGGGTGTTTGCCATTCTTGGCGACCCGCACCTTGGCCGAGGTATCCAGCGCCCGCTTCATATCGCGCGCCGGGATGCCGGTCTCAATCGGTGTGGCCATCGGGTCATCGGAGTAGATGCGCGCGCCCATGCCGTCCGGGTCAAACCTGATGTTGATACTGGCCGCGTACCGGTCCTTGATTGGCTGCCACAGGCCAGTGCTCTGGTTGATGGTTTCCTTCCACGCTGTGTACGCGGTCAACGCAGTGGTCTGGACCGCGCGTTTGATGGCCGTCTCAAGCTGCAGGTTCAGCCCGGCAATCAGGCTGGATGCATCAAAGGAGATGTTGTAATTTGCCATCAGTGCATGAACAGGCCAGGCTGCACGATAGCCAACACCTTGGTTTCGTGTAGCTTAAATAACTGTCTTAAAACCTGGGTCCACTATAGGCCAGCGCACGGTAGAGCAATGGAAGCATCTCGTTGGCCGCCTTGTCGCGGTTTTCAATCACATCCAGCACCCAGCGCCGGAATTCCTTGGCAACCGGTGTGCGGGCAAAGATGCCAAGCAAATGACACCCGCGAAGGCTGAACGCGCGAACTGTTTGCTTGCCGCCAGGTGTTTGCATTTCAACCAATGCAGTCATTTGGTCGGTGAACTCGTCGGAGTGGCGCTGATAGAGCTTGCGAATACGGGTTTCAAAGGGGGTGTCACTTTGGGGGGTACCTTTGGAATCGTCAATACTGGCGTTGGTTTCGTGCTCACTTTTTCCGTAAAGCACAGTGGCAATTTCAGCCAGGGTGATGCAGGGCTGGCCGTTGTTTTCAACCGTGTTGAATTCGTGGCCGTTGAATGACAGAGTAGGAGACATTGGATTTTCCATTGCGCATGGTGAAGAATGCGCGAGAGAAAGCTGCCATGTCATCAGCCTTGTCCGGAGCTACCGTATCCCAAGCGCATCATCATCGTGCTGTCACGACTCAGCGACCAAATAAGTCAAAACGCCTGAGTTGCACCCGCAGCGGCAGCTTGGCCCCGAAGTGATGCCCTCGGTCAGCCGGGAACTCCTGAAACACAAAATACTCGCTGTACTTTTTACCTGACACCGAGTAGGACGCGCCAGCGGGTGGTGTGCCCGTGGTGAACAGCAAACTGCCATCCGTCTGCTGCACCGGAATGCCACCCTCGACCATGGCCGTGCCGACAATCCAGAATACCCGGTCAATTTTCTTTGCCGTCCAGGGCAGCTTGTCGTTGTGACCTTTGCGCAGATTGATCGAAAACGGGTCATCACCATTCAACTGCACCACCCTGTCACGCTCGCCCATTGCGTAGAGTGGCGAGTCGCTACCGACAGTCAGCATCATGTCGCCGCTTTCCCACTGGCCCAGCTTGGCGAACTCGCGTTGAACCTTTTGACTCGGCACGCCAGCGGTGCCTTGCACGGCAGCCTTCCACACGAATCCTTTGCCGTGGCAATGCGGGCATTGCGGATTGGGTGAGTTGGTGGCCGGGTTGACGCAGGGGCAGGCGTAGGCTTTGCGCCATGCGAACGTCTGGCCGATTTGACCTAAGAACTGGTTAAAAGCAGCAGGATCAAGTTGCATCAGAGCACCATCATGGGTATGCCGTGGATGCGCGTGCGCAGGTCATCCAGCGCAGAATCGATGCCTTCGCGGAACTTGTCCAGGTCCGGCGCGCTGATGCTTTGACTCAGCCCGTCGGCACTGATCGAGGTCGATGCAGCCAGCACCGAATCATTCATCAGCCCGGCCAGCACCATGCGCTGCACCACGTCCAGCAGGTCCGGGTAGTTGGTGGCTACATCTTTCAGGCCAGCGGTGTAGCGCACCTCGATGAACTGAGGTACCCCCTGCATGCCCATTGCGCCAATCAGAGCACCACCAATCGGAGTATTGAATCCAACGCCAGCCGGGAAGAACCGGATGTGGCCATACTTTTTATCGGTCTTGATCCACCTGTCAGGCACCGAGAAGATGGTCCCGACTGACGGGTAGGCGTACTGGATCGACTGCAGGGAGATGACCGGCCTCTGGCGCAGTTTCAGGAAAATCCAGCCGCCCGGCTGAATCATGTCCTGTTCGTAGTCGTAGCCAGGATCAACCGCCCAGGCAGCGCCCGCCAAGGCATCAATCTCAGCCTGTGTCGGGTCATTAGGGAATAGCACGGTAGGTGTGAGGAAAACATGCAGCTTGCGCTGTGCTTGCGCCTCAGCAGCCAACAGCTTGCCCAACAGGTAGTCATCCGATACCGACCCAGGAAGATATCGCTGTACGCTGGGCAAGCGGTCAGATCTAAAAGAATCAAGAAAAGTGTTTGCGTCAAATAATGTGGACATTGTCGATAATCCTTTTTTTGCATCATCGCGTCACGATGGACTGCCCGTGGTGTCACCGCCCGCTTTAACATCGGTGTGCGTGTGGTAGTAGCCGATATCTACCCCGTTATGCTGCAACAGTGACCCATTGATGGATGTGGCCCCATTGATCGTCGTTGGCGCATTCAGCGTGATGGATTTGGCGTTGATCGTGGCGGACTCGCTGGTGTTCACCATCAACGACCCCGCGTGATTGATCGTGACATTGCCAGCCGGGTCAATTTTTATCTCGGCCTTGACACTGCCAGCGTTGGCAATCACCACCGACAGCCACACCGCCGCTTTGTTTTTCGATATTGCCCACAGGCCATCGTGATCTTTGCCGGTCAAATCTTCATGGCCGGGGGATGTGGCGATGCGAGCAAACGTGCCGCTTGGGTGCGACAGTTCGATATTCCCGTTCTCATCGATGGTGGAATAGACATCCGAAGCATGGCGGTCAATTTTGAAATTCTTACGGTCAAAATTCATTTGATTGACCTGGGGCGAGATAAATCCGATGGCGATATACCCGCCATCGGTCTGGCACAGAACGACGTAACTCACGACCGTTTGACTGCCCTGATCGCCTTCAGGGTGTGGCATGTTCACCAGCCCGGCAGCCGTTGTCATCGCCGGACCAACCAGCGGCACGCCGTACAAAACAGAGTCGTCACGCGCCAGTTGCACGTCCAACGAGTTGTCGTGTTGGTGAACCGCGATCACCATGCCGATCAAAATGCCACTCATGCGTAAATCCCCCTGCCGTAAAAATAGGGATTTTTGGCCTGCCTGCGCCAGACAAATCCGGTGCCACGGGAAAACTGCAGGGTACAGGTGTAGCCCTTCAGCACCTCAAAGGTGTGTGTGACGCTGGTCACATAACCGGTTTCCTGATTGGCGTTTCCCCAATCGATGGCGAAGTGGCAGCCGGGCTTATAAATCGGGTTGCCATTGCAGCGGATCGAACCCGACTCAAACAGCACGTTATCGATGTTGCTGTCCTGCAAATACTTTATCTGCTTTTTCATGTAGTCAGCATGCCCAATGCCGCCAGCTTTGAACTCAGCCTCCTTTTGCCCCGGTGTGGCCTGCGTTTTCAGGCTTCCGTGCTCGGTGCTGACCTCCATTGGCCGAATGCCATACATATCCTCATGACAATTTGGGTAGTCGCCTTTCGACAGAAAGGTTCCATCACCCACGATGCTGTCGCGGGTAACCATCTGATCGGTGCGAAGCTCTCCCGTCGCCGACCTGACCATGTACCAGTTGGCAACATCGTGCTCAGATCGCGCGCGCCGGATGGAGATGATCTCGTTTGGCGCAATATCGAACGACCCGACATCGGCATCGGTCAAGTTGAAAATGAATTTTTCAGGCTTGCATGTTCCATTGGTGTCGTTGCAAGGTATCGACTTGAATGCGGGCTTGCGGTACACCAGGCGCGAGTAGGATTCCTCATCCTCAAACAGAAGCTCGTAAAACGGGCCAAGGTTGCCATGCTTGTGCAAATAATCCCACAAAGTACCTTCCGGGTTTGATTGCACACCGAGAGGGTGAACCATATCTTCAGCATCGGCACCCGTCACATCAGCATCCAAGAACGGGAGCATGTCGTTCTTGAATTTGCCAATGAAATCGTTGATTACCTCGTTGACCAGCATGGTGACAAAATCGCCAGCCGGGAAGCTGGCAACAGGGATGCCATAGACGACAGACATATAGGTCTTGGTCATTGCAGCAATTGCCAGCCCAATAGATGACCCTTTGAAGTAACTGATGCTCATCATCCGCAGGAAGCAACCGTAGTCGCCGCCCGTGATGGTGACGATGCGCGTTGGCTTGCCGCTGGCATCGATGGACTGGTCGAGGCTGGTGTCAGTCACCAGGCCGCGCATCACCAGTTGGGTGTTGCCTACCCGGCTCATCCTGATCTCGACTACGTCCATTGGCTCGACCATGTCGTAAATCGAGTATTTTTCATAGCCCGGCTTGCCCCTGAGTAACTGATCGCTCAGGCGGATTGAGAAACCGTTACCAGGGCTGTTGATGGCCCGGTGCGTTGTCACGGAACTGCCCTCACCGAGGTAGGGTGTGATGTCCACGTCCATACTGGCGCTGGCATCCGGGTCGGTCGATTCGTCTTTGCGCACGACGATCTTGTACAGCATGACGCTGACCTGTGGGGCATGGACTTGAATCATGCGTAAGCTCCACTGGCGCGAGCTTTTGTCACGCCTCTGGCCGATGCCGTTTCGATTCGGTTATCAGGGTACCGCAGATTGACATCGACGGTCGAACTCAGCGGGTTGAACGAAACCGCCATTCTTTGCATCGCCATGCTGGCCGACAGGGCTGAAGCTGCCTGTTTCTCCAGTGGCCGCCCTTGGGGCTGCGCCACGGGAACAGCGGGAGGCATTTTTCTGGCCGCGTTATCAATCGTTTTTACCTTACCAGCATCGCCTCCCATAGCTCGCTTCAGAACATCTTGAGTCATTGATACCGGGTTTGCCGATTCTTTGGTTTGCGATTTGTCGTCCGGCGTTGAAGGATTTTTCAGCATCCCGGCAGCACTTTTATCGGCGGTAGGTACCGGTGCCGCAACAGCCGCGTCTTGTTGGGTTGGCGCAGGTTTTGGCGCGACCTTTGACGACTCGGGTGATTCACCGTCGCCGAGTCCAAGTGTTTCACGGTCAACGCCAGGAATTACCCTGAACTCATCGCGGATGGGGCGCGGTGCCTTTGTCGCAGTAGCGGCAGCAGTAGCGACAGCAGGAACGATTGACGCAGGCGCAGGATTTGGCGCAGTGGCCACGGGAACGGCAGCAGGCGCAGTAGCGACAGCAGGAACGATTGACGCTGGTGGTTGCGGTGTTTGTGATTTTTTCGCAAAAATTCCCTGCCGTCTTGAAACGTCGGCATTGAAGTCTGATATTTGAGGTTTTGATACGACTCCCGAGCCATCTACGCCTCCATCACCAGCAAACCACCGTTTATTCCCCTCTTCGACACTGCCTCCCTTGCGATTCCTTTCGGCTTTATAAATCGCACTCAGCCTGATCTGGTCTTTTGGATCTGTCGGTACGTCAACTGTTTTTTCTACGCCCTTCGAGTCGGTATAGGTTCGCTTCTCCATCTTTGGCTTGCGCCCGTAAATTTTCTCGAATTCTGGCGTTGCATCCTTCACGGCACCAACCAGCATCTGACCCATGCCAAACGCACTGGTCGAGTATTCCTCGCCTTTCGCGTTCACGCCTTTGCCGAAACCATCCGATTTAAATTTGTTTTCATGCGACATCAGCCCGGCCAGTTCACCAGGCTGAAGTCCGTGTGCTTTTTCAGCCTCCGCAATATCCTTGGCATGCGTCTCGTACCGAGCCATTTCATCCTCGCCAGGCTGGCCGCGTTTTGCCGGTTTGCCGCCACCAGTGGATACAGCTTGCGCTGCCCGGTCAGTCGCATCTGGTGGTTGTGCTGGGGTTGTCGATGTTTTGAGGGTTACCGGCTTTTTGACTGTTGGGTCGGTCCTGCCGTCGCTTGGCTCGCCGACAATGCCGCCGTGGGCAGCCCTGTATTGCAATGTGCGTGATTCGGCCTCTTTTTTTGCAAGCTCCCAATCGCCAACATTGGAACCCTTGCTCATGACGGCAGTCGAACCAAGCTCTTGTATTTGCCTTACCGAGTTTGCCTGTATTTCATCGCGTGATGCGCGCTGGCTTCTCAAATGGGCATCGTTTTCCTGATACGCCGTGTTCCGAGTTCTGATTTGTTTTTCTGACTTTTTGCCGGACTCGTACAGGTCGCGCTCTTTCAACATGCCGCCTTCGATTTTCTCAGCCTCAATCCGCTTTGCCCCTTCGGACTTGGGTGCCATCCACGTCACCAGATCGGCCAGCAGCGAGTTGGTCAACGTCGATGCGGGGATAAGCCCCTTGGCAATATCATCGATACGGTTTGCCGTTTTGGCAGCATCAGCCGCGATTTTCTCGCCGGTAGTTTTCTCGCGCTCCATCGTGTTGGCAATGTTGACCAGCGCAAGCTGCATCGCGACAGAATCCTTTTGGCCGGACATGCCGGACGTGGCCTTGAGTTGCTCTTTCTGGTCTTTCGTGAGGTCGGTGCGTTTAAGCATGTTGTCGCGCACCGACACCAGCCCGTTTTCACCATCCATCTGACCCTTGGCATGGGAAATGTCGGCCATCGACAGCATGCCTGTGCCGGACAAATTGTTGATATTCAAGTTGTCGTATTGTTTGACGAGGTCGCCGATGCCGTGCAGTTTGCCTTCTTTGCCTTCTTTGCCTTTTTGGTTGTACGACAACATCGTAGCCGCCTCGTTGGGTGTGTAGTGATAGGCACCCATCATTGCCTCGATTTGTCCTCTCCTGGAAGGAATGTTCTCCGTTATCGTACTGACGATCTCTTCTATCGCCATTTTGTTTCCGCCGAATTGACTCATGGGCTTTTCGCCGCCATCTGTCAGCCACTTGTTTACCGCGTTATCTTTACCGCCAAACGTTTGATCGGCAGTGGCAGCATAGCCAGCCGCCTCGCGCATGGCAACCCCTAGAGCACCTACATCATTCCCCTTGAGTGCCATAAACTGGAAATTGCTCGATGCCTGCCCCATGCTGCCGCCGCCCTGAAACGACTTATCGAACTTGTCCAGCATGCCAGCCGCGTTCTCGACCGTCATGCCAGGCGTTTTTGACCCGACCAGGGCCGACAGCAGACCCGCATAGCCCTCGGTGTTGGGCGCGGTGAGGCTGCGCCGCGCAGTCTCGCTACTGAACCCCTGTATGGCGTTCATCAATTCGCCAGCATTGAGCGTTGAGCCGGTGCGCTTGAGGGCTTCGGCAAATTGCGCGGCAAACCGGCTCGCGTCCTCCTTGGTCGAACCCATCGCGCCATCCCGGCGCAGGCTGGCGACCATGCTCACGCCGCGCTGCTCATCGACACCCGTGGCCTGTGCCAGACCGACACCGACCTTGGCTTGGTCAATGGCGTTGACGTTGGTCTTGGCGATATTGATAAATTCGGTGGACAGCTTGCGGGATACCTCATTGGTCAAATTGAAGGTATCCGCAATCAGGCGACTCTGGACCGCAAGATCATTAAAGCTGTCGGATGTACTGCCCAGCGACCGCTTGAGCTTGTCGATATCGGTATTGAGAACCTTCTCACGGTCCACGCCTTCATTGACCGCGCTGGCCGCCTTGTAGGCACCAAAGGCCAACATCCCGATGCCAGCGCCCGCTGCTGCACCAGCCATACCGCCACCAGCGAGCATGCCGCCCATGCCACGCCCGGCAGCACCCTCGGCACCCATTGAGCCAGCCTGAGCCACCGCCTGCCCCGCGCCGCCCGCCAGTGGCGCTATTTGCCGGGCAGCGAAGCCCAGCGTTTGTGCGATTTTGCCAAACAGGGTGTCTTTGTGCTTAGGTTCAATTGGCTCCTTGGGTTTCCCGGCTGGATTCGGCTGATTCGGGTCTTGCGGCTGGCCACCAGGGTTATTGATCTCGTTGGAGGTCAGGCCGGTGATCGATGTGGGGTAATGCCGCTGCGTGCGATTGATCGTGTTGGCGAGCATCCGGTCGATGATCAACTGGAGCTTTTTGGCATCACGCTCAATCATCGGCCCATTGATTTGTTCCGGTGACGTGACCTTCGGCTGCGACTTGAGTTGGTTGCCGATGCCGTTTGGAAGGCTTTTTGTGTCGGCCACCAAGCCCTGAAATTCGGTGCGCAGCACCTTGAGCAATTCGGCATCATCCGCACTAAAGATTTTTACCGGCTGCCCTAGTTCCTTGCCCTTGCGCTGAACGAATTCATTCAGCATGGCGATCAGGCCGGTGAAGTCATCCTCGGCCTCAGCGGCAGACTGGCCTAGTTCATCCAACGCCTTACTTGATGTTTGTGATGCGTCAACAATGGCCGTTGTTTTATCTGCCAGGGTGCCGGCAGTGCCAGCCGCCTGACTCATTGCTGCATCGGCTTGGGCAGTTGCATCCACGACATTCAGCAAGGCATCAGCCAGTTTGGATGAAGCACCATCGACTTGTTCAATGGCATCACCAGTTTGGTTTATGGCAGCAGCCGATGTCTGCAAGTCGCCATTCAGGCCACCAACAGCGGACACCAATCCATCAACCCCGGCAGCAGCAGCCAGAAGATCATCAGTCAGCCCACCAAGCTGTGCCGCCGACTTGGCAGCGGCAGTGCCCGCATTGTCAACCGCAGCCGCTGCATCATTGACCTTTGATTCAGCTTTGCCAGCAGCGTCCGCCGCCTTTCCAAGGCTCGCCTCCACCGCACTGGTATCGACCTTAATGCCAAATGATTCAGCCATTGCTTATGTCCTCAAAATCATCACCTGGAAGGATGCCAGCAGCAGCATCCATCGCGGCAATATCCTCGTCAAAGTTGTCGGCGCTTTCCTCCCACTCATCCTCCGGCTTGTCGTAGTAGTAGTACGCCCAATAGTCGGTAAGCATCGCCGCCTCGGTCATATCGAGGTAACGACTGTCGGTGGGTGGCAGGTTGTACTTGCGCCGAAACCAGAAGCGCGCCGTGGTGGCTAGCTCCTTGGCCGCTTCCTTGGCATTTCGCTCAAGGCTTTTGTCGAAAATCAGCCTCCTGCGCACGAATCGCGTCATAGACGTCGATCAACTGTGCGTAGGAAGCATCCTCTTGAGGGTCAAGTTTTTCAATGTCCCAGCCGGGCGGCACCGAGACACCCAGCACCTTGATGGTGGCGAATGCCCGAGCGTAGTAATGCAGGAACTTGGTCGGGGTATCAACCCCCTCGGTCAGCCGGGAATACTCTGCAGCGACAGCAAACTCGTCGCGCATCGTGCGCCGCCCGATAGTGAATGCCCCGAGAGCATCGACGGTCACCTGGAAGTCATGTGGCGATGCTGGCCGCATGACTAAGCCCAGGCATTACCACTGGAGACACCAATCGCTTTAAATTGGCAACTGGCGCTGACAATTTTGTTGGTGCTGATTTCAATCTCACCCGAGTCATAGCTGCACCCGGTATAGGTGCGGACCTTGTTGTCCTGCTTGTCGGTGATGATGATGTCAAAGATCAAACCCTCCAGCGCATTCTGGCCGTCTTTGATGGTCACGCCTGCTTGCAGCAGCGAGCCGGTGTACAGCACCAGGGTCTGGACCGACAAGGAGTGAACCTCAAGAGTCGGCACATATTCCTGCGCATCAATCTCACCAATGGTGTAAGCAGGCTCCAATCCGTAGTTGTCGGTACTGCGGATGGACTGGATCAGGCCCACATCTTTTCCGTCGATTTTGACGGTGATCTTATTGCCGGTGCGGACTTTCAGATTAGCTGTAGCCATGACATACTCGAATAGTTACGATGAAAACGAGTCTGTTGTCACGACCAAAACCGATCAGGTAACTGCAGCAGTAACGGGTACGATTGGCGCATCCTCCCAGGCATTGCCACTGGCGACGGTCAGGGCTTTGAACTGGCAGCTTGCGCTGACGATCTTGTTTGCACTGACCTCAATCTCGCCAGAGTCATAGCTGCAGTTGAGGTAGGTTCTGGAGCCGCCGTTGGTGGTGTGGGTATCGGTGATGACAATGTCGAACACGATGCCCTTCAGCGCATCTTCACCATCGGCCAGCGTCACGCCAGCCTGCAGCAAAGAGCCGGTGTACAGCACCATCGAATTGACGGATAGCGCATACGATGACCGGGATGGGACATATTCCGTAACCTTGATGCCACCAATGCCGACAGCGTGTTCAAGGCCATAGTTATGCGAGCAACGGATGGACTGAATCAAGCCAACATCCTGACCATTGACTTTGAGAACAATCTTGTTGCCGGTACGGACTTTCAGATTTTGCTTGGATGAGAGTGCCATGACATGCTCTGGTAATTACGATGAAAACCAGTCTGTTGTCACGACCAAAAAAAAGCCCGGATAGACCGGGCCTTTTTGTCGGGCGGTGCTGGGTTAACCGACCAGCGTCTTGACGGAACCCGAGTAGGGCGATGCGTAGCAAACAATCGGGATGTAGTTGATTGGCAGCACAGGTGAAGCCTCAAACTCGATGCGCATGATGTCGCCGTCCTGCGTGATGCTCAGATTGCGGTACGCCGGATGACTTGCGTCACCTGCCAACACACCAGGGCCACCCGGCTCCGGCACGGCCAGAGCAGCCAGTGCCGACTTGACCATCTCAACTGCAAGAGCCAGCGTGCCGGGGTTGTTTTTGGTACCGCGCAGAGATTCGACAGTTGCCCGGACCTTGCGCATCATGAAATCGCAGGCCATGCCGACTGACACCTCACGCCGGTTGTAGTTGTCGTTGATGAGCCAGGTCGAGATCGACTGGATCACCTTGTAGCCGTTCGGTGTGTCCTCAAGGCACAGTACACCACCCAGAATAAGCGGGTCTGTGTCCTTGGGGTTGATCAGCTTGCGCTCCAGGCCGCTGACCTTCAGGCTCTTGTTGGTCAATGGCGTGCCGGGGTTCAGGCCGGAGAAAGCAGCAGCGATCATCACCGCAGTGATGTAGGGCGGGAACAGCACCAATTTGTTCTTTTTGTTGTAGTTATACACACCAAGATGAACCAGCGATACCCGGTCGCTGTTAAGTGCCTTGGCAGCAGTAATCGCGTTGGCATCGGTGGCACCGACAGCCGTGCCGCAGATGCAGCGCCGCTCTTTACGCGCGATGTTCGACATATAGGCGACGTGGGCCTCGGCCATCGCATGAATGGCGGAGAGGTCGGTCAATGGCACCAGCCACTGAATGTCAACTTTTTGCAGTTCGGTCAATGCCGATTCCCACTCGGTGTTGGTGACAACGCCGCTGGTGCCGCCAGCCAAATAGGTGAAGTTGATAGGTGCCGGAACCTTGGTGGCTGCAGCAGGCCGGGTGGCATTGACCAGACCTTCAGCCAGGGAGTTGAACCAGTCAATGGCCTCCTGCAGCGTACCGGTGGCAGTGTATGCAGCGGTTTTGATATCCTGTGCCGTCACGCCGTCAAGTGCATTCAGAGATGCCTTTTCACCGTTGCCGTCTTGCACCGTGGCCGTAATGTCGGCGATAGCACCCAAACGATCGACCAGCTCCTGCACCGTCGGGAAAGTTGCCAGATCAATGCTGGTGACTACCGAGTTGAGACTCAGAGACACCGCTGTGTTGCTGACGGTCAGCGTGCCAGCGCCGGTGCCAGCGTATTGCACGGAAAACGCATTGCGGTACAGGTCGTTGACCGTGTTGTACGAGGTGCCAAACTGTGTGGTCAGTTTCAGGCCGACATTGGTGCCAGCCTCGACCTTGACCTTGATCTGGTTGTCGATCAGGCCGTAGTTGGTAGATTTCAATTCAATCGAGTCAGCCGCAGCCGCATCTTTGAGCATCAACGTGGACTGTGTGGCCGGGTTGATGCGAACCACCGTGACAGTGGCCGGGCCATTGCTCTCAGAGGACGCATTGAAAGCAGCCTCAACACCGCGCAGCAGATCGCCATCGCGCAGCACCGAAGCTGCCTCAGACACCGAACTGAACACCAGTGCCGTCATCGGCACGCCACCATCGGCACGGCCAACCAGGGCCAGACTGTTGCCATCAGAGGGACGGCGACCATACATTTTTGAGTCATCGACCACCGACATGACAGCCGGTGAAATCCATTGGCGACCACTAAAGAATAAAGCCATTTTTTCGCTCCTTATGCGGGTTGATTGACGAAGGCATCAAACGCTGCCTTGTAGTCGGCATCGCTGCCGGTGGTTTGCTTTTCAGCCAGTTGCCAGTGATGGAAACCACCGATCATTTCAGGACTGACCTTTTCAGCCGACAGGCGCGTGCAGAATTCATCGAGCGACAGGCGGAAGTTGTCCTCCTGTTTCACTGGTGCATCGACCAACATCGACTTCTTTGTGGACACCGTAGTGCCGCTGGTTTCATTGCTCATTTCAAGACCCTTCATAACTAAAAATCAATTGCACATGCGGTTGCTGCTGCCAGACCATGCGGTAACTTCAACACCGCCGACCACCACACTGGAGCCTGCTGGCCGCTGCAGCAAGACATCGGTGATCAAGCTGTATTCATCCGTGACGGCAACCGCCACCGTGCAGCCCAAACGGAATATGGTTTGATAGACAGGCACGTTCATCGACTGCATGTCCTCCATATCCTGTACCGAATTAACCTCCAGCATTTGCAAACCAAGATCGTCAAACACCGATAAATTCGCCGCCAGCGCCGCCTCCAGGCCACGCCGTAAACTGTTTCTCTCTGCTGCATTGAGGCTCCAAGCCGTCACATCGAGCGACACCGCCGATAGCCAGCCTTGAGAGTCAATGCACGCATCACCAACAAAATCATTCTGGGCAATCAAGTCACCCATGCCACGGATGGATGACGAGCCACCACTGAATAAGACTGTCACGACCGGAAGCTCAGACCCTTGCGAGTAAAACGGTATTGATGTGACAGCGATGGAGGATTTGCTGATGGCGAGCTTGCCGCGCAGAATCATCGAATTGAGGGTGGTATCGAGCCGGTCTCGGATGATCTCTTGAGCGTCAACACTCAGGTCATCGAAGGTCGCGTTGGGCACCACGTCATGGATAGCCACCAGGGAGGACAACCCGCCATTGATGTAGCCGTACAGCGCGTAGTAGTAAGTCACGCCGTTAACCAGCATCCGGGCATCCGTGATGTTGCGGTCCGGCCCCTCATAGACCAGGAAGGCCGCTGGGTCATTGGGGCCAGCGAATTCAACCGACTCCTTGCGCAACACGCGCCAGGTCTGCTCGCCGTGCGTCTGCTCGACAATGATGCGTACCGCATTGCCGCATCCGACTGGCTGAATCAAGTTGAACTTCATGGCCCACAGAATGCTGTCACGACTGAAAACCACTCGGGTAACATGCCCGCATGGCACAACTGCACTCTCACCGCGAAGAATCCGTTAATACGGCCCTGGCTATGCTACTGACACGCCACGGCGTGATTGCCCAAGCCGAATCCATCCATCAGTCAGGCAAACAGCGCCCGGATGTGATGTTCACAATGGGCGGTGTACGGGTCATCATCGAAGGCAAATATGAAACGGTTGCCAGCGCCGAAACCGTGGTGCTGGGCGATGCACAGCGGCGCGTTGCCAGCGGCATCTGTCATATTGCCGTGGCATTGGTTTATGCCGATACGCTGCGCATCACGCCGACCGGCGATCTGGAAAAAGTGCTGACCGCCTGCCCGCTGCGCTTTGTGGTGATTTCAGAGGCCGGCCAGACCGAATGGACACAGGCCACGCCCGCCGGTTTGCTGGCCAGTTTGCGCCGGGTACATCAGTCGCTGCTTGATGATGATCTGGTGGCCCGTGCCGCGCAGGGCTTGTCGGAACGTATCGAAGTGATTGCCGCTTTGTGGGAAGGGCAAACCGCCACCTGCGACAAGCTCTCGGGGTTGCTGGGGATGCCGCCCCAACGCGGCGAACTGCCCGATGAGCGGGATGCCCGGCGCGTCACGGCCAGCAAGGTCGCCGCCCTGGTGCTGGCCAATGCCATGATTTTTCAGGAACAACTGGCCGGCACAGGCGGTGATAGCCGGGTTGAAACGCTGGCCACTTATGACCACGAACCCGACCCGCTGTCCAAGATCAAGGCGCACTGGTACTGGATTTGGACAAAAATCAACTATGTGCCGATTTTTCAGATTGGCGAGGCCGTGATCGCCGAGCTACCGCTGAGCCAGGGGTCGATCTCGTCGATTCGCCACTTGATCAAAGAAGCCAAGTCCATCTGTGCCAACCAGTCGTCCCTGCGCCATGACCTGATGGGGCGCATTTACCACTGGCTGCTGCACCATGCCAAGTACCTTGGGACGTACTACACATCCACCTCAGCGGCCACCTTGCTGCTGAAAATGACGTTTGCGCAGAAGTGGCCGACTGATTTTGGGTCAGTCAAGCAACTGGCAGGGTTCACCGTGGCGGATTTGGCCTGTGGCACGGGCACACTGTTGATGTCTGCCGTGCAGGCGCTGACCGATCAGTTTGTGGTGTCACGCGTCAGTTCCGGGCGCACGATTGAATACACCGACATGCAGGGTTTGCATAAAACCCTGATGGAAAACGTGCTGCATGGGTTTGACGTGCTGCCCACTGCCGTGCATTTGACCGCCTCCACGCTGGGGATGCTGGCCCCAAGCGTGACCTACAGCCGCATGAATTTGTTTGTGATGCCGATGGGGGTTGAGGGTAAAACGCTGCGCCTGGGCAGTCTGGACTTTATCGACCGCAAGCGGGTTTCAACCCAGATGACGCTTGACCACAGCCAGATGCAGGTCAAACAGACCGATACCGCCGCCACACATTACACCGAGGCCGAGGTGCCGCTCATTGATTTGTGCGTGATGAACCCGCCGTTTGTGCGCTCGGTCGGCGGCAATTTGCTGTTTGGCAGTCTGCCCGATGACGAACGCGCCAAGCTGCAAACCGAACTCAAAACCCGCGTCAAGGGTTTGCAGGCCAGCATTACCGCCGGTTTGGGCAGCGTGTTTGTTGCCGTGGCTGACAAACATCTGCGTGTGAGCGGACGACTGGCGTTTATTTTGCCAATAGCACTGGCGACCGGTGAATCCTGGGGACAAACCCGCAAGCTGCTGGCAGATGGTTACCACGTCGAGGTGGTGATGGTCAGCCACGATGCAGATCGGCCCAATTTCTCGGAAAACACCGCCCTGTCAGAGATTATGTTCATTGCCCGCAAGCTCAAAAAGAACGAACCTGCCGGCCAGACTGTTTATATCAACCTGTGGGTCAATCCGACCGCCATTTACGAGGCAATGGAACTGGCCGAACATGTGCGTCAATGCACACCGGCCCAGTTGGAAGGCACGACGACTGCCAGCATCAAAACGCTGTCCGGGCGCAAATTCGCCGAAGTAGTGGCACTGGCTCCCACAGCGGGCGAGGCGCAATGGACGGGAGTGCAGTTTGCGCAGGTTATGGTGCTGCGCACGGCGGTGCTGATGGGGCAGGGCCAGATCATGGTGCCAGGCAAGGAGGCTGTTGCTGTTGCACTGTGTGCACTGGGTGAGTTGGGGCAGTTGGGGCCAGACCGGCGTGATATTCACGATGCTTTTGAAGCCAACACCGACAACTTTTCACCTTATCAGGGGTTTTGGAATAACGATTCAAAAACGGTGACAGCCATCAAACAAGTCAGCAATGTTTTTCTGGCGGTGCGTTACGAAGCAGCTTCTGGGCGCAAGTTGAAAAACTCGGCCAAAGTTGCTGCCAAGGCCGGGCGCATCCTCTTGGTAGAACGTGTCAGAACCAACACGCACCGATTGCTCGCTATCTGTTTTGAGGAAGATGTATTGGGCAATACTTGGTGGGCGCTGAAAACCCAACTTGACTTCAAACATGAAAAAGCCCTGCTGCTGTGGCTCAACAGTACGCCCGCACTGCTGCTGCTGCTGTCAAGGCGCGTCATTACACAAGGGGCGTGGATGCAAATCAAGAAACCCCAATGGCAAGCCATGCCGGTGCTGGACGTTCGCGCCTTGCCGGACGTTGCCCTTGACCAGCTCGCCGCCGCCTATGATGCGCTGTGCAGCAAGGAACTGCTGGCCCTTGCCAAACTGGCCAAAGACCCGACCCGCGCCGCCATTGACGCGGCCTTGTCGGCGGCGCTGGGCTTGCCTGATTTGCAGCCATTGCGCCAGTTGCTGGCCCGCGAGCCTGGGCTGACCGGCATTAGCCTGTCGCCCAAACCGGGCCAGCCCGCCCTGTTTGCCGCGCCAGAACCGGCATCAGCGCAATTGAGTCTGCTTTGATTTGCTGCATTTAATGTAGCTGCCTGCGCAATAAGGACGGGGGCTGCAGGCTGATTTGGCATAAAAAAACCCGCGCAGTGGCGGGCTTTCACGTTTTCATGAGTTGATCAGGACGATGCCATCAGCGCCGCAGCTTTGAGCGACAACAGAATGTCGTTGACCTTGGATTCAAGGGCATCCAAACGAGCCTCCACTTGGGTGCGCAGCGTTTCACTATCGGCGTTATCCGCCTTCAAGTCCAGCGCCGTCTTAACCAATGCCGTAGCCGCATCGATGGCCGTGTTAACTTGCGTTGCCGTTGGTGCTGATGCGCCAGCAGTGGCCGCACCAGCAAATGTGGTTGCCGAAACAACCAGTGGTGTCAAGTTTGTCGTCGTACCAAACGCCGTCACGACAGCAGCCGGGCCACTGCCCTGCGCGTCGATCGCCGCCACAAGCTCGTCGGCAATGGCTTTACTCGTTACCGCAACAGCGAGTCGCGCTTTGGCTTTTACGCTAATTGTCATTTTCAGTCTCCTTTATCGACTTCTTGCCCTTGTGGATAGGTTCCTTGGGGGCTTCATCTTCAACCGTGTAGCCTTCAAAATCGAGGAAAGCAGCAGCAGCTTTAGGGCTTACGCCCGTGGCCACCACACTGCCATCGTCCTGACGTTTGAACTCGATGCCATTGATGCACTCGCTGGCGTTGGGTCTGGTGCAGGTTACTTTTGCCATTTTTTACACCGTGGTGTGTGGCTTCCAAGAAGATGACGAGCCTACCGGTAGGATGTTCTTTATATAACCATGATGTTTGGGTTTTGTGACCCGAAGATAACCCATAACCATTTGAAACCACGAATATACCGGTACACCACCAATACCAAAAGGCAGGGGAATCTTGGTCATCGGCTGAAATTGCCGCCAGCCAATCGCATCACTCGAAGGAGCCATATTCAAACATGGAATAGAAACCGTACCAGGAATATCACGGTTCACATCGACAAAGGTCGTGGTGGCACCACCCTTGGGGATGATCTTCACCAGGCGGAAGTCGCTGACTGCATTGGTGCCGTCCTGACGCGAGCGATAGATCGCATAGCCGGTCTCGGTAGCCGCCGATGATGCGGTGATCGTCAGGGTAACCTTTTTGCCTGATGCAACAGCCGTCTGTGTGGACAGAGTCACAGCAGTCAGACCCTCGCCATTGCCGCCCACACCAGCCACGGCATAGTAGTAGTTGCCAGCGCGCGCAGCGGTGAACTGGCTGGCAGCATCGGACGTTGCCGCATCAGCGGTGATCGATGCTGGCTTGAATGCCACATTGGCGGTAGCCGTAGCAGGCCAGGTCAGTTCGATGGGTTTAGCCATCGGGAACTCGCCGTGGTGCAGGAAAGTGTCGATGTTGGTCTTGAGCACACCCTCGGTCAGGCGGATGCCCTCAACGTGCGCGCCCAGGGTGGACACGGCATTGGGCTGGGCATTCCAGCGGAAAGCCGGGTCAAGCCCCATGTTCAGATCTGTCTGCACGGCAGTCGGCATGAAGGTCTCGGTGATGCGACCCCAATTGCCGTAGTCTTGAATCGCGGACTGCAGGCGGGTAAACGGCTCGATGGTGTTCAGGGCGGTGCCTTGCATATCGATGACGTGGTCGGAGCCGCACTTACCGGCAGCAATGGATGCGTCAAGCTGGGTGAAGATGCCATCGTACTGGCTCGGGCTTGCAGCAGCGTTGCCGTGAAACAGCAAGTATTCGGCATCGGTCAGCAATTGCAGCGCACCGTTGCGCTCTTCAACCGCAATAGGCTCAACCATGTTTTTGCCAATGTTGAGCACGTAGCCGACTTGACGCAGAGTCATCAAAAACTTGACCATGCCGACTTCACGGCTGTAATCGCCCTGTGCAGCCTTGACCACGCCCATCTGGGTATTGGTAGAGCCACCGAGAATACCACCGATACCGTTTTGACGGGTGTACTCGTCAACGATGTTGGTCGCATTGGTCGATTGCAGCTTTTTGAACAGCACAAAGTGCGATTCTTCCTGGACCACGGTCTTCATTGCGGTATCGAGCGACTGCACGCCCATTGCGCCACCGCCGGTCAGAGTCGAAACGTCGGTCTGGTAGTTGCTGGCGGTCAGTGCCTTTTGCAGTTCTTGAGCATCGCCCAGAGAGCCACCAGTCGAGCCACCGAGGACAGGGGCACCACCGGGCTGCATACCGGCGAATTGCGCCATAAGTTCTTGCGGATTCATTTGATTTTCCTAAAGTTTGAAAATGGTTACGAGCCTGAAAAGATCAGGACTCAAAAATTCGGTTCAGCAGGCCAGCATCAATGGCCTCGCCGTGGCGCAGGGACACGTCACACACGGTCAGGTCTTTGCCGGAAATCTTCCCGGAGTTGAATGCCGCGTTGGCCTTCATCATGAATGTTTCGGTGTTCACCGGTCCCATGGCTTTGCTCATGGACTGATTGGGCATCGTGACCGATTTGCGGCCAGCGCCCTGATTTGCCAAAGTGGCGTAATCGGCTTGCAGTGACTTGATCAGCGTGCCTTGCGACTTGATGACATCGACCATGGCTTGAATGGATTTGGCGAGATCGGCTTTTTCAGCCTCAACCGTTTTGCCAAGAGCTTGAACTTCCTCATGCAGCGATTTGACAAACTCGGTGCCATCAAAGGCTTCTGTTTCAGCGCCGTCTTCGCCCACCAGGGTGAATGACTTGCCAAACGGCTTTCCGGGGGCTTCATCACCATCGGGTTCAGCCATGGGCTTTTTCTTTTTTGCAATGGGCTTGCCGTCCTCGTCAAGCTCTTCATCGCCACTGTCGTTTTCAGCAGCAGCGGCTTGAATGACCTTGTCATCAGCATCAGCGGCATAGCCCTTTTGCAGCGTTTCAAGTTCATTCAACAGCAGTTCGTATGACATTTTCATTTCCTATAAATTGATTACCGACGCACGGCCTTTGACCGATTGATGCCCTGCAAAAACTTTTCAACCCATTCGGATGCCTGATCGGCAGGCAAGCTATAAGCAGTCATGGCGTAGTTTGTAATGTCACGACCGGGCTTCTTTGCCAGAATGTCACGCGACAGGCGTTCACGAAAATCAAAGTAGCTGTGAATTCCGGTATCGAGTGATTGGGTGGCCAGCGCCTGCCCGCCGGTCATGCCGACTGAATTGGTGGCGTAGCCAGCTTCCATCGCCTTGTTCAGCACGAACCCACCGAAGGCTTTGGCGAACGTGCCAATGGGCAGCGTGGTGGCCGCGCCCAGGTGCTGATTGATTGGCTGAAGGGAAAGGGCCAGGTTATTCCAGCGGGTTTTTGTAATGACCGGGATGCGGTCCTTGGTCTTTGGATCAATGCGAATCTCGCGGCTCAACACTGAGCCGCCAACTGATGCGTAATAGCGATCCGGCGGGTTGAGATTGGTCAGGCCGTCCCAGACCTGATTGGCCTGTGCTGCCAGCGGGGTGTCACCCTGCCTGAGTTGCGCCTTGACAATGGTCTTGTCGCCATCGAACCGGACTCCGACCGGCTGGCCAACAATCCACTTGGGGCAATCCTCTTGCGGTATGCCGTATTTGTGCGCGACACCGGGCATGGATTTGTGGTCCAGATCGACCACACCGAATTTCATGAAAACGTCAAGCGAGTCCTTCAGGGCTTTGGACAGGACAATCTCGCCCTCTTGGTCGCGTGCTTCGCTGGAGGCTTCGACGTAGATGATGCGCTCGCGCCCTTCCGTGGCCGGACGCGCTTTCATCAGCGTGTCAAAGCGCACGAATTCTGGCAGGGTGGCAAGTAGCTCGTCATCAGTCATGGCGGCAATAGTGCCGTCACGACCGGCCTCAAGTCTCCAACGTGCGCAGCAGCGCCCCGCGCTCCTTGGTCAGATCAAGGTATTCGTCAGCCGCCTTGGGGTCTGTGATGGCCGTCTTACGCACCACATCCATGCGCGCCTGGACTTGCTTGAATCGTGCCGTGGCACCGGTGGCAATGGCCTTGTCTTGCGCTGCGCACTGATTCAATGAGGCGCTGGTTTGGCCGATGCGCTTGCGCAGTTCAGCGGTGGTTTGATCGTGGTTCATGGTTTGGCCTTTTTGAAGAAAATGATGCGGGGTTGGGCTTTGGTCAATGTAGTTGGCTTGATTTTTATCACCCACTGTAGTAACCTATCCTTGCTGGCATAAATGTCGGCAGCCGTGGCTGATGAGTGACTCTGCATTGTGGTGGATAGCTCACCGGCCATTGCTTTTTTTACGATCGACAAATCACGCACGTCCGCGTCATAGTGCAAAAACTCCAAGGTGCCATCTGCCATTTCGCGCGCAGCCAACTGCACGACTGATTCCCTCCCGTAAATCGTGGCACGCACACCATAGTGATGCCACAACTTGACACCTGGGTGTGTGCCGTCATCCGGGTTTATCCAGAGAGGTATGGCGTTTTTGAATAGATCATGCAGAGCCGGGACAATTTGCATCACCCTGTCATCCGCGCTATGCGACTTCATTTCCTTGAATCCCCGGACAACGAATCGCACAACATCACGGCTTATTCGGTTGGTTTCAGTCTCGTTATCAGGGTAGAGTGTTCGAGCATAGTCGCGTAACTCTTTGCCATGTTTCCCAATCAAGTCATCCTGACTGACAATAACAGGGGTTGCAACCAGTAGTGCCTGCAATGCCTTTTCATCCGATCCATACACCCCCACCGGCTGATAAAGCGCAGTCTCCACCGGGTGATCCATGCGCCACTGCACCGCCAGCCGCTCAAACGCCGGGTAGTCGTTGACCGCCAGATCGTCAATGTCGGCGTACCCGAGTTGCTTTGCGCCATCGGTCAGGTACTTTTCCTGTGCAGCAAGGTCGTCGACCAGGCTTTCGGCCACTTTGAAGCCGGGGCGCTTGTCGGAGAACAGCTTAGGTCCGTAGTACGGCACATAGTCATTGAGCATGATGGACTTGCCACCGGGGGATACCACATCGACCAGCAGCCCGGCACTGACAAGGTGTCGCAGCTCTGGCTTGCGCTGGTCGTAGTCCGCATCCGAGACAACCAGAAAGGCGTGCGCGCCAGCACCAGAAGCCCGCCCAATGCCGCGCAGCCAGGCTTTGGCCCGTGGCATCGCTTTGGACATGGTGTCGATCAGGGCGCGCGGCACGGATGCCAGCACATCAACCCGTGATTCAAACCCTTTGGTCATCACCAGAATTGGCCCGCCGTCCATCAGTTCAGACTTGAGTGCTTTGGCTGCCATGGCAACATCGCCGGGGTTGTTGATGGTGACACCCAACATGGGATGATCAAGCGAAGGCGAAGCATGGTAGTCAGGCCCGGCCAGGTCTGGCTTTTGAATGACGGTGCTTTGGCCCAAGTCGTTGAGCACGCCATACTCATGGTGGTCGATGACTACATGCGCCTTAAATCCGGGAACGGATGCACTTAAAATGTTTGTCAGCCGCTCGTCGGCATCTGATGGTGTTGCCTTGCCACTGGGGTGGTTGTGCAGCATGTAGTAGCCATCGGCACGAAAACGATTAAGGTCATCCCAAACCCCCACCGCAAAGTTGTCCGGCAGGCGCACGGTACCGGGCAGGCGCGATGAATAGGCTGACTCACCGACAACTTCATCACCCTTGAGGAACACACACCGGAATGTCTCGAACCGGGGGTCACGGTAAACCTGTGCCAGTGCCGCGAGGTCTTCAGGCGAGGTTATTTTCTGCCCGGTAAGTTGGGCATGGCCGCTTGCGACAAACGATGCGTAGAGACGAGACCCAAGTAGGGTGGCGGCTGATCCTCCACTATCCCGTAAAAGATGGACCCGTCTTTTAAGCGCCGCGAGGGCATCCATGCCGATGCGCAGTTGCTTATCAGTGGTGCCTGGACGAGTCTCAAGTGATTGATATGGTGTGCCATTGATGTTGAACAGATCGGCCTGTTTGTCATTATGAACCGTTGGTTTGCCTTTTGGCAGGTGTACCCATTGGGTTACTTTTTTGCCGTGCTTGTCAGCAATGAGTTTTTGGTACAGGCCGGGGGTGCCTGCTTTGCCACCTTTGGTCAGTGGCTCATCCACAATGCCGAACCGCGCCTTCATGAACGCCAGTGGTGACTTGTCTTTGGGTTGCAGCCGGTCGCCATAGAAGGCCAACAGGGCTGGCATTCTGTCAATAGAGGGGTTTGGTGTCATGACGCAAGTGTTGCGTCACGACAGTTATTCGACCAGTTCATGCGCCCGCGTAATGCTGGCCTGGGGCGGTGCAACAAACTTTCGCAGCCAGTCGTCCGGCACGTCAATGAAGGCCAGCCCTGTGCCGCCGTGCTCGCTCATGAACGTGCCGCCATTGATGCACGTCACCGGCCAGATTTGGCCCAGCACGGTGTGCTGCTTTTCGTAGGGTGATGGCGGGCAGTAGTGATGCGGGTCGTTCAGGGTGTTCCACTGATCGGAGTAGGTGCTGTCGTAGTCCCCTTTGGGAGCGTCAGCGTGGACGCGCACCTTGCGCCCGACTGATGCGCCTTTTGGGCCATTCGCAGAGTTGATGATGATGGCGATGTCGCCGGGTCTGACGTTCATAGTGTTTTATGCCTCTAGCCCTTGCTGTACTTGCGTGGAGTGCTATTAATTTTTTAGTGGTGGCGTGCCAACGCCGGTAATCTGCGTTTTCGGGAATGGGTCATAAACAGGCGTGTCGTCATCCGGCGTGGTCATGATGAGTTGCCCGAGATGCGCCACTTTCCCGATGTACCCGCCACGATCCCGGATGGTGATCGCACTCATGGCCGTCTTGACCTCGGCATTGAGTGAGTTGGCTGCGCTATCCACCAGTTTGGCGGCGGCCACGGCATCCTCGCTGCTGATCTCTTTTCGCAGCAGGGCCAAGAGGGCTTGCCCGGCAATGCGCCGGAAGTCGCCAGCGGTTTTCACCTCGACCATGTCGTTGAGGGCTTCGAGGGTTTTGGGAGTTTCTTTCATGATGATGCTTTCTTTGGGTTGGTTAGTTGCTTGATTTTCTTGGAGATGCGCTTCATGGCTATTGCTTCGCGCTTGAGTTCTAGTATTTTTGGAGGGGCTTGGGAGGCGGGGATTTTTAGGATTCCGGCCACATATGAATTCGACAGTTGGACTGAATTTCTGGTATTTATGGCTTTCACTTTTTCAGGATTTTCTGCGCGGTACTTGGCAGCTATGGCTTTCATTTTTTCAGGATTTTCTGCGCGGTACTTATCATTTTTGGCTTTCACTTTTTCAGGATTTTCTGCGTGGTACTTGGCAGCTTTGGCTTTCACTTTTTCAGGATTTTCTGCGCGCCACTTGGCTGCCATGGTGCTATTGCATGCCTTGCAATATTTTTGCAGACCGTCTTTTTTTATCTTTTCTTTGCTGAAATCCCCCAGCGGTTTAACCACCCCGCACTTGGTGCAAGCCTTGCTGGTTGGTGCTTCATCTGTCATGTTGCCTATCCGGGTGGTCGTTTCGATGCCTGAATTATGAAGCATTTTTATTTCGTTTGCAAATGCTTTTATTTCTTTTTTTGTTGCCACCTCTCGCGCCTTGTGGCATGATCAGCAACGATGGATTACGACGAATTCAAACGAAACCTGCGCGCGACCGGCTTGTCCATCGTGGAGTTCGCTGCACTCATGCAAATGCCGCACCGGCAGTCGATCACCAACTACAGCAAGATCGGATTTGTGCCGCATCACTTTGCTGTCATCGCGCTGCTGATGGTGGCGCTTACCGATGCGGGTGGCGATGTGCGTGCCGCGCTGGGCGGGATTGAAATGACGCGCAAGAAGCCGCGCGGGGCTGGCTTCAAATCGAAACAGGATGTTGAAAAATGAACTTTGAAGCCCTTGGAAAATACCACCACCTGCGCAGTACCCGCGCCGACACGCTGCGCAAGCTGCACATCATGGGCAAAGCCGTGGTGACGCTTGGGCGCAACTTGGATAACTACAACCCGCCCTACCCCGGTATCGACAACATCACCGAAGACATTGCCCACGCCGAAGTTGCCATTGCTGGCATCAAGGCACTGGTGCAGCAGGCCGGGGATCAATGGGCTGAAATGCAGCGACTCAAGACTGAGTACAACCTGGAGTAGATTGGTGTTTTTGACCATCAGGACACCCGCCATGAATTACGAAGCCTTCGGGCGCTACACCGATGCCACCGAAAAAGCCAAAAGCGCCGCGACCGAGGTGCGCAATGCTTTTGCCAAGTTGGGGCGATTGACCTTGAGCATCAACGCCGGGTCAGACACCATTGCCAGCGAGTACGACTTCGAGAAAATCCGTGCTGCTGTTGACGATGCGCAGGCCGCGCAAGTGGTGATGCTGGGTGAAATAGCCAAAGCCAACCATGAGGCTGTCGCTTGCGAGAAACCGGCGCTTAGGCTGTACCGGTCGAACTTCGACAAAAGCGCTTGAATTGTCTTGCGCTAGCTGTAGAATTGCAAAATGGTGGCAGAGCCGGAATAACCCGTGCAGGGCGCGAGCGGTAAGTCACTCAAAAAAGCGCGAGCACCTCCGCGCTTTTTGTTTTTATGGTCGAACGTAAATTCTGTCGCCGCGCCTTTTGCTTTGGTAATACGACGGGACAAATGACTGGAACCCTGACCAACCCACCCAAAGTTCGGAGTTACCACCTTCTTTGAATGCCGTAATGATGTGCATCGTTTCTTTTTTCAAAACGAAACGCGACAAACAATACATTGTCCGGTCGGAATGCCCGCCTTGATCTATCCATATCTCATCTGGCCTCTTAATCGTCTCGGCAATGTAGGTGACATACTGCGCACGGCCATTGACATTGATCTTCATGTCACCGGTCAAGTGATTGGTGAATAAGTCTCTGGAAACAATGCGCCGGAACGGAACCAGATCAGTCAATTCGACGGACTCATTTCTACCAGCGTCAAATTCGGTCATGAATCTGTCCAGGTAAAACAATTCGTCTTTTCCTGCTGGCAGCACCTCAAGTTTTACAGTCCGTGGCTCAGGCATTCCCATTGCGTCCCTTGGTTGACTGCCGCCCCTTTTGTTTGGCCTCCCCTCATGCCCAGGGAAAGTCTTAAAGAACAGCAGAACCACATTGTCAGGGATGACCCTCATATCAGTGCATTCTGCTGCTCCACTTTGCGCTGGTGCAGGAAATGCGCCAAGCCTGTGTCATCCCCGGCCTCGTAGGGTGAAGACATCAATTCCCTCAATGCATATTTGTCGCGCAGCCTTTTTCTGTTTACCACCTCAGACGGGTGGTCATTCAGCAGGTCTATAAGCTCAATGTTTTTGTTCTTTTGACCCGTTCTGTGCAGTCTGCCATTTCGTTGTGCATGGTTCATGGCCGTCAAACTTGTCTCGTACTGAACCAAAAATTGGCCCGATTGCAAGTTGGCACCAGTTGACCCGGCATCCGATGCCACCATGATGTCGTGCGTCCGATCACCCTTGTCCGGGTTGAAGCCCCTGATCTTGGCCGCCTTGTCCGCCGACGAATCCCCGCCGGTCAGTGTCATGACCCGATGCCCGTCAGCTTCCAGCCGCTTTTTGATGTTGGCCACCGCCTCCAGACTGTGTGCGAAGATCACACCTGGCTTGCCCTTGCGCTCAGTGGCCAGCTTGGCCAGTGCATCAAGTTTGGCTGATTCAGGGTGAGAATCGAGGATGTTGCGCACCGCAGAGCCTTTGATGATGCCAAGGCTTGACGACAATTCTTTGGCAATGGCTTCGTGCTGATCTTCAGGCGCATCCTTGAACTGGCCGGGAGAGATGGCTTTCATGGCCTCCACGTTGGTTTTACCCTCCATGCGTGCCATGCGCACCGCGCCGATGTTTTTGTCAAGCTCCGCCAGTGCTTTGGTTTGGGATTCAGACGGCTTGACGCTGATTTCCTGCTTGTTGGCCGTTACGCCCTTGGGGTCTAGCTTGTAACCAATGACGCTATTGAGCATTTCGCGCTTGAGTGCGTCTTTTGACCCTTGGGTGTCAACGCCGTATCGGCGCATGAAGGCCGCTCTGTCGCCGTGCTTTTCTGGCTCCAACTTTTCCATGATCGAACCGGCCTCGGACGTATCATTTTTGACCAAATCTGCCGATGCACTGATGGTGTAAGGCGTGTTGTCCGTCACGCCGCCGATAGCGTTGGACATGCGCGAGTTGTCTTTGCCCTGCCGGTCCAAAAGGCCATGACCCTCGTCGATGGTCGAAAAGTCGAAGTTGATGCCGTGGTGGTCAAGTACATCTTTGGTGAATGTGGATCGTTCTTTGCGACTCATGCCGTCCATTCGGTCAGCCACCGCCGAGGGGGTTTCGCCGGTTTTCATGCCAGCCATCTTCAGTAGGTCATCACGGAATGACTGGTGCGTCACCACTGAAAAGTGCGTGTTCGGGTCTTTGTAGGATGCCATGCGCGACTCGAATGAGGCACCGGGTTCACAGTGCCACTTGTATTTTCCTGGCTCAAGAAAACGGCTGGCTTCAGCGCCCATTTGCCCCTGCACGATGCTGGGGACAACGAAAATGCCTTTTTTCACCTTGCCTTGAGATTGCAGATGCGAGAAAGCCCCAAGGGACATGGCACTTTTACCGCTCCCTGTACCGCTTGTCAGCGCCACCCGCTTGTTTGCCGCAATGAACTTGATCGACCGCTGGCGCATGATGCCCTCCCCGGACATGGTCGGGTTGAACAACTTGACCGGCTGGCCGGGTTTGGAGTTTTGCCCGATCAGTGGCACCATGGCCGCCAGTGTGCGCTCTGCTGCATGGCCGAGGGTGTGCCGTTCATCCGCCGCCAGTGGCTTTGCTTGCTTTGCGGGCTTTGGCGCATCATCGCCAAACATATCCCCGCCGCCGCCAAACATATCATCAGGCTCCTGTTCGGTTGAAAAGAAGCCCATTTGGGATTGTTCAAACGCCTCTTTTTCCTCGCGGGCCTGGTCCAGTTTGTCAGATACGCTACCCGATGCGTACTTGCCCTGGTTACGCTCGCGCAGGCCATCAATCAGTTGACGCTCTTGCGCTTCGCGTGCCGCCCGTGCTTGCGGGTCAACCGCATCAAGGTGATTCAGGTTGCCGCGAATGACTTGCCGCCCGAGCTTGAGTGGGGCATCCGGGTTGAGTTTGTTGTAATTCTCATGGAATGACTGACCAACCTTTGACTTGATCAGGTCTTGCATGGAAGCGTATGCCTTTTCATGGCCACCCATGGCACCAGCATACTTTTGCCAGTCCAGTGATGCAGCATGGACCTCTTCAGACAATGTGTCGCGTTGCGACTTCCAGTCATTCCATTCTGGGTTGCTGGTAGTCTCGCCAAACATATCGACAACTTCTTTTTCAGGCTCATGCGCCGCCATGCCGTCCAGCCGCGCGCGCAGTTTGGCCGCATCCGGGTCTTCATGCGCCACGTTTGAATAGAAGTGCTCGCGCAGCGCCCGCTGATCATCGTTTGACAGCTCGCCAATGGGTTTGTAGGCCGCAATGCCCGCTGGTTCATCCGACAGCGCCCGGTGCAGCGCCTCTTGCGCCACCTTGTCGGGTTCAAAGTTTTGCCGTTGCAGTGTCGATATTTTTCCCCCGTAGTTGCTTTGGACGTAGTTGTCGGCGTATTCATTGAAGGTGTCGGCCAGCGACTCAGCGCGCGCCATCTTGCCGTTTTCCCCTTTGAGTGGTGCCACGGTGTCCAGCGCTTCGCGGTAGCCGTCGCTGTCCCCGGCCTTGTCGAAAAAGTCGGATGATTGAATGTCGGCCATGATGTCCGCCGGGCTATCGCCGTCAGCGGTGCGCCCGCCGATGTAGTCCTTGAGTGACTGGTGCAGGTCGCCGCCCGGCTTGAAGGGTTGCGCCAATGTGGCGGCCACTCCCGGTTTCAGGTTCATGCACAGGTCAGGCCGGTTCGCAAAGCCAAGAGGCAGCCAGTTGTCCTCATCCTGTTCGCCGTTGAGAATCGACAAGGTGTTTTTGGTGCGCTCCATATCAGCGCGGTCCACCGGCTTGGATAGCTTGTCCATGCCCTTGGGGGTGATGGTCAGCACCTGATTACCGGCCACCTTGTCAATCGAGTAGTCGCCCCGGTCCAGCCCAATGGCGCGGACTTGTCGAATCGCATCCTCGTCGCTGATCTTGCCCATGGGGCACTCAAACGGCTTGTTGCTGATGCCACCCTTCATGGCAGTGACCAGCGCGGCATTCGCTTCCATTTCGCCCAGCGCCGTGCCCAGTATTTTGTGCGCTTCCTCGATGCAGTCTTTGCGCTTTTTGTTGAGTTCACGCGCCGCCTCAAAATCAGCGCCATGGCTGGCCTCGCCCAGGCCAATCTCTTTTGCCGTTTCGTGCAGGTCTTGCGCCTCAGCCATGGCGTTTTTGGACGTTTCCATGTAGTGATGCAAGTGGTAATCTTCCATGCCGGACGTGAGCTTGTCAACTTCATCGGACGACAGGTCGGTATGCAGCCTCCGTGCCAGCACTTGCGCCGCCCCGGCAATGCCCAGCACGTCAACCACTGAGCGGTCAACCAACGCGGCACCGGTACCGGCCACGGCCAGCCCGTTGATGCTGTTGAATGCGCCAGCGCCAATGTGTTGCCGGAGCTGCTTTTCCGGGTCACTTACTTCTTTTTTGATGGTTGACAGAAACGCCGTGGTGCGCGCCGTGCGTAGGTCGTTTTCAATGTCAGACACGATCTGGTCATCATCGGCCTCGGTCACCTCCAGGTTGTAGGATTTGACCTCGGTTGACTCGTCAATGTCCTTGTTGGCAGTTTGCGCCGCCTTGTTGAGTGACTGCATGGCCTTGCGGGCCTTGATCAGTTCGACCGCGTCCTGAGCGTTTGCCAGCACTGCCTTTACGTCCGCCGTGATCGGTTCACGAATGGCAGCAATTTCAGCCTTGACCTGTTGCGCCACCACGCCGCGCACCTTGATGGCCGAGCGTTGGTTGTCGGTCATGTTGGCTTGCCGTTGCGCCACCACGCCGCGCACCTTGATGGCCGAGCGTTGGTTGTCGGTCATGTTGGCTTGCCGTTGCGCCTTCTTTTGATCAGCCTCTTTTTTGATGACTTCCTCGGATGCGCCCTTGTCAGCCGCTCGCTCTCCATAGTGGGCAGAAAACCCAAGGCTGCTTTTCTCTTGCGGGCGCGAGTCTTCCAGGTCAGCCGTTGACAGTTGGTCGTCTGGCGTGTGTTCGTTGGCAATTGGCACGATGCCAGCCTCTTGGCGCGCCTGCGTGTCGGCCATGAGGTGCTGCACTTGCAGGTCAACCGCCTTGTTGGCCTTTTCAAGCAGCGCCGCATGGTGCTTTTGTTCGAGTTTCTTTTGGGTCAGCAGGGTGGTGTTTTCGGGGATTTTGGCTTTCAAATCCTCTTCCTTCCAACCCATTTTTTCAGCGACTTTTTTGATGAAGTCTTTTTGGCCGATGTGCTTTTGAATCTTGACGGCCTCGCGCGCTGCACCCTTGCCCTTGTCAAGCCCGAGCTCCTTGTCGCGGGCGCGCTGGGTCTTTTTGATTTCAGTCTTGGCTTTGGCGCGCTCGCTGGCCTCTTGCTTGTAGCTGGATTCTGGCTTGATTCCAGAAAGTTTTAAGTAGTTCAGCTTGCCACCAGCGCCGCCGATGACGTGATAGACCCCGCTGCCGTGCTTGTCCTCCTGCACCATGACCGGCACGCCTTTTGTGCCTGGACCGTTTGGGTGAACAGTTATCCACCTCGCGCCTGGTGCCAGCGGTGTGGCCTTGGCCAGATCACTGTCAAACGAGTAATCGCCCGGTGCGACGGTGTGGCGGCTGCCGCTGGGGAAAACGAGGGTGATGGCCGACTTGATGAACAGGATGGTATTTTTCATCCTGCCATAGTGCAGTCACGACAGCCCTAAGCTCCGGTTTCAAACCGGACCTTAGAAACCGATATCCGCATCAAACAGCGTAACCGGCTCGTCATCAGGTGCAATGCTGGTGGCATCGTTGCCGTTGTGCTCCCAATTGGCACGCCAGTACAGCAGGGCATCGTGCATGGCATCCTCGAAGTTGTCGTACTTAGGCATTCGCTCAACCACCTCGGGCTGCTCGAAACTACCCAGTATCGGCATTTGCTCGATGGTGTAATACTTTTTCAGGAAGGCTTTGACGAAATACCAATAGACGCCAAAGTTGTGATAGACGGCAATCTTGTTGTCCAGCACCTTGCGGATGTTGGCCGCCACTTGGTCAGGGGGGAGCATTTTCTCGGGCTTCTTTTTAGACATTTTGCGTTTCCTTTGGAGTGGCTGCTGCCAGTCTGTTGTTCAGGTGGTCTCGCACGGTTTGGAAGCTCTCTGAAGAGTCGTAATACCCACTTGGTTTGAGCGGATGGCCGCCTGGCAAGTCAGCCCGCTCAGTATCCATTATCCCCGCCGCTTCAGCTAGTTTTTGCAGGGCTTTGATGTGGTCTGGCGATGTTGCGTATGGACCATGCACCTCAGACATAGCTTCATCCAGATCACCCTTTGGATTGTGCCGAATGCCCGACTCCACCATCGCATGAACCAGATCATGATGCCCGGATTTTTGCGCCATTCTCAGCAAAGCGCCATGAACACTGCCGCTTGCGCCACTCCATGCGTACTGGTGGTGCTTGTTGTAGAGCTTTGCGCTACTGTCCAAGCGTGTCTTTGGCGCGAAGCTGTCAATCGTCGCGTTCAGTATTCCCTCATGCCGCGCCTTGGCCCACAGCATCGCCAGCGCCCGCTTGGGGTAGCTGACTTGCGCGCTGTATCCATTGCTTGAGTCGTGAATCTCGCCTAGTGGCACAGCCTCATTGAGTGCAGCCGTGAAGCCGTCCGCCTTTTTGATGCGCGCCAATTGCTCAGTCTGGAATTGCGCCTTGACTGCCTTGATGGCCGGGATTGCGTCAGAGTTATAACTGGAGTAGTAACCATTATCTCCACTGAACTCGTGTAACACCGGCCCCCACGGATTATCATTTGTATATAGCACGCCATATGTGCGCTTAGCAATACGAGTCGCATTACCGCCTCTGCCGCGTTTAAAGTCGACGTCGACGCCGAACGTCGCCCCACGCTCTGCGTCCATCCAGCCCTGCAAAGCTTTGGCCTTGTTTTCCTCAGTCGGTAGCATGAAGTCATACGTGTCACGCTTGCCTTTCAGATCGTGACCTTCCAGCAGCACCGGCTTGCCCGTGGCCTTTTCAATCATTGGCACCTTGCCACTATGATAAATGCTGTAATTGTTGGTTCCCACCCAAATCTGAGCCTGTAGCTTGGCGTAGTTGGCTTTCAATACTTCTGGCGGGATGCCTTTCAGATCATTCAATGACGTGATTTTGATTGGCCTGTCGGCGATCTTGCGATTGATTTCCTCGGTCTCGACTTTTTCATCAAAGGCGAATGCTGTCGGGTTTTGTAGTTCTTTGAAGTCAACCACCCGCTTGTCGTTGCCGGTTTCATCGCCATACCGGCGCATCGCCACCTCACCTTTGCGCGGGTCAACGCCGGTCACCACCCATTTGGCCGTCTTGTTGCCGTCAGCCATTTCAATGCCAGCGCCAGAGTGCAGCAGTACGCCGGTATTGGCCACAATGACCTCATCGAGGTCCAGCGCCTGTTTGGCGGTGAAATACCGATCCGCCCGCAAGGCTGAATATTCATTGTCCAGTTTGACCTTGAGTCGCATGGCCGACTGACTGTCCTTGTTTTTCAGTGCACCGTAGCTGCGCTTGACCTCCTGGAACTTGACAAAGCGTTGCGCAGCCTCGATGGTCTTGCCAGCCACCAGCCGGGCTTCTTTGGCCGCATGATTGGACTCGAATGCAGCGCGCGCCTGATCGGGGTCAGCCGCCAGCATGATCATCAGTTCATCGCGATTGACTTCTTTTTTATTCAGGTTTTCGACTTCATTGCCACCACTCCAAACGGCATCCTGCCAGTCTTTTTTAGCCATGATGGTTTGCAGCCGGTACCCGTCAAAGCTGCCTTTGGTCAGGTAGGAGTGAATGCGCACGCCCTTGTTGGTATTGCCCTGGCGCAGGCCGCGCCCATTGCGCTGCTGCATGCTGGCCGGTTCCCATGGCAGATCAAGGTGGTGAATATCGCTGGTACCTTTTTGCAGGTTCAGCCCTTCGCCCATGACTGCAGTGTTGCCGATGACTACTTTGAGCTTGCCAGCGTTGAAGGCATCGCAGACTTTTTGCCGACTTGCCGACGATGGCGCAGCCTGGGCGTTGATGATGCCGATCTGGTTACGCGGGATGCCTTGCGCTACCAGTGCGGCAGCAATCTTTTCGTGCGAGTCCACATAGTCACTGAAGACGATTTGACCTCCGTCTTTGACGCTTTCCAGTATGGATTTGGCGCAGGCAACGTACTTTGGTGCTTTGGTGGCATCGTAAGACGGGTCCAGCAGCGACATATCGGTGGCTGCCTTGTTCATCTTGTCCATGATGGAGAAAATGTGTGCATCTCCCGTGGCATCCTTGCCGCCCGCGTTTGCCGCCAGCTCGCGCAGTTCAGCATATTTGGCCTGTTGCGCATCATCCATATCGATCAGGTGCTGCATATCCTGACGCTCAGGAAGTTGCAGTCCGACATCGGCTGCTGTCCTGCGCCGCATGACGCGCTTCATGATGCTGCGCAGTTCATCCATGTTTTGAAAGCCAGCGGTGATCAACGCCTCCTCCACTACGCCTCCGGTGTTCATGGCCATACCATCCTCGAATTTGGCAAAGCGATCCAGAAATTCCTCACTGTTGCGGATGCCTATGCCCTCGAATACTTCAGGCGCGACGTGTGAAATTAAGGCGTAGATTTCAATCGGGCTATTTTTAGTGGGTGTTGCAGACATCAAAAACACGTTTTTTCCGTTGTTTTGATCAAGCAGCCAGCGAGACTTGAGGTTGAAGTCAAGCGCCCGCATGGATTGACCGCCTCCGCCGAGGAACTTGGGCGATTCGCCAAAGCGGGATTTGATGGCCGCCAAGTTTTTTACATGGTGGCCCTCATCGTATATCAGCGCATCAACCCCCATATCGTTGAAATGAGTGGCATCGGTGCGGTCTTCTTTGTTGAACGTCTGCCCGGCGCGCGCCTGATTCCAAGCCGTCTTGATCTGATTGGTGCGCTTGTCCCCGGCATTGCCCATGCTGTCGCCGCGCTGCACCCAGAAGTCTTTGGAGTTGTATTCGCCCTTGGTCACGGGATCAAGGTCAAGCTCCTCGAATGCCGGTTCGCTGATGATGATGAAGTCGTAATCGTTTTGCTGCAGGTCGTGGTACTTGCGCTTACGCTCTGCAGGCGTGTCCTTGGCTCCGCCGATAGATAGGAACTTGCTGCCCGGGAACCATTTTTCAGCTTCAGCCTCCCAATTGGCCAGCACTGACTTTGGCACCACGATCATGGGGCGCTTGGCCTGCCCGGTGGTTTTCATGAGTTTGGCAAGTATCAGCCCCTTGAGTGTCTTGCCAAGGCCAACATCATCCGCAATGATGCCCTTGCCCACATTCAGCGCCCAGCGCAGGCCACCCCATTGGTAGTCTTTTACCCCGAGTGTCGCCAGACCGGGTATGTCCATCGGTTCATTGCTGAACTCGCGCTCCTTAAACCCACGGAATGCCCGGTTGTACAGGTCTTCAGCCTGTTCCCGGTACCGTTGCGAAGCGCACAGCCATTCTTTGAACTCGACATTCATATCATCGATGATGTGCTTGTCGTCTTTTTTCAGGCCGGTGCGGTTCAGGAACTTGTCCAGGTGCTTGTTATCGCCCCAGGTGCTGCCGCCCTCGATGGTGTAAACGCCTTCGGCAAAGGTGATCTTGACGGGTTCAAGCTCTTTTGTCCACTTGTTCGCGTCTGGCGATTCTTTGTTTTTCCAGGTCAGGAAAGCCGACAGCATGGTGGTTGGCAGGAATGCGGAATTGACCGCAATGAAGGCTTCCTCCAGCGATACCGGTGAAATGGCCTCGTTGAGTGCCGCCACTTGCTGATCGTACTTTTTGCGCAGTTCTGGTGTGATTGATTCGCCCGCCAGTTGGGCGCGCGTGTTTTCGTGTTTGAGTGCATCGAGCTTGGACCACAAATCACCCGACAGGTAAATGTCGCGAGTGGTCCATTCGCCAGTGGTCGGGTCAATGGCGTATTTGTCAGACCCATAAAGCTGGTCGGTAGCCTCATCCTCGTCGATACCTGCCGACTGCGCGATTTTGCGCACGTCAGCGGTTTCGTGGTCGTTCAGCAGGCTTTGCACCGTCGCCTCAAAATTGCCTTGCTGGTGCTTTACCCGGCCCAGCACGGCATCCGACAATTCGCCCTGAGCGTTGACAGCACCGATCAGCCGGTACAGGTTTTTGTCTTGCTGCACGGCCAGCAGC
>CAIQOO010000223.1 GCA_903873485.1 uncultured beta proteobacterium
CCTTGCGCGGGGCGACAACTATGACAGCGAGCGGGTCAACTCGACAAGCGGGGAAACGCCATGAACCGTTGCCATCCATGAAACCAGGGGTTAACCCTTATACCTTACCGTTACTATTTGCACTTAAACCGAGATTACCCCATGCCCGGGTCAGCGGTCGCCATGGTGTGGTGATTGGCCAGAACGGACCTGGTATCAGCAACTGCGTCACGGCCATAGCTGCGGCCTACTGGGCGCACAGCCCGGTGGTGATCATCACGCCCGAAACCGGCACCATGGGGCTGGGGCTGGGCGGCTTCCAGGAGGCCAACCAGTTGCCGATGTTTCAGGAATTTACCAAGTACCAGGGCCATGTCAACAACCCCAGACGCATTGCCGAATACACCGGGCGCTGCTTTGACCGGGCACTGAGCGACCTGGGCCCGACCCAGCTCAACATTCCGCGTGATTATTTTTACGGCGAAATCACCACCGAAATCCCGCAGCCGCAGCGGGTTGAGCGGGGTGCCGGCGGTGAAAACAGCCTGAATGCCGCCGCCGACTTGCTGGCCAATGCCAGGTTCCCGGTGATTCTGGCTGGCGGCGGGGTGGTGCTGGGCGATGCGGTCGAAGCACTCAAAGCTCTGGCCGAGCGGATGGGAGCGCCGGTGGCTACCGGTTATCTGCGCAACGATGCTTTTCCTGCCAGCCACCCGCTGTGGGCCGGGCCGCTGGGTTACCAGGGTTCCAAAGCCGCCATGAAGCTGATCGCGCAGGCTGATGTGGTGTTAGCTCTGGGTTCGCGCATGGGGGTGTTTGGCACTTTGCCGCAACATGGGCTGGACTACTGGCCGCGTGATGCCAAGATCATCCAGGTAGAAGCCGATCACACCAACCTGGGGCTGGTGAAAAAGATCACGGTGGGCATTCACGGCGATGCGCGAGCCACGGCTCGGGCGCTGCTGCACCTTTTAGAAGGAAAAACCCTTGTAGCCGATACCACACGGGCGCAGCGCGCTACTATGATTGAATCAGAAAAAGCCGCCTGGGAACAAGAGCTGAATGAATGGACGCACGAAAAAGACCCGTTCAGCCTGGACATGATCGAAGAGAACGCCAGAGAGACCACCTTCAACGGCGGTCGCTGGCTGCACCCGCGCCAAGTGCTGCGCGAGCTTGAAAAAGCCCTGCCAGCGCGCGCCATGGTCTCGACCGACATTGGCAATATCAACTCGGTGGCCAACAGCTACCTGCGCTTTGAAGAGCCGCGCAGCTTTTTTGCACCGATGAGTTTTGGCAACTGCGGCTACGCGCTGCCGACCATCATTGGTGCCAAGCGCGCAGCCCCCGATCGCCCGGCCATTGCCTATGCCGGCGACGGTGCCTGGGGCATGAGCATGTCAGAAATTTTGACCTGCGTGCGCCACAACATTGCGGTCACGGCGGTGGTGTTTCACAACCGCCAGTGGGGTGCCGAGAAGAAGAACCAGGTCGATTTTTACAACCGCCGCTTTGTCGCAGGCGAGCTCGACAACCCTAGCTTTGCCGGCATTGCGATTGCCATGGGCGCTGAGGGCATCGTGGTGGACCGGCTTGAAGATGTTGGCCCGGCACTCAAACAGGCGATTGATGCGCAAATGAAGCACGGCAAGACCACCGTCATCGAGATCCTGGTCACCCAGGAACTGGGTGACCCGTTTCGCCGCGATGCATTGTCCAAGCCCGTGCGACTGCTGGACAAGTACAAGGACTACGTTTGACAAGGTAAGTCCATTTGCCCCTAGTTTATAAGGCAAATTGACCTGTAGCCCCCGTCAATACTGCGCAAGAAGCTATACAACTGATAGCTTTAAAAACTCCGATCTGCGATTTGACCCAGACCATGCCGCCAGGGTTCGACTACATCATCATTGGTGCCGGCTCCAGCGGCTGCGTGCTGGCGGGCCGCCTGAGCGAAGACACAAGCAAACGCGTGCTGCTGCTGGAAGCCGGGCCAGCCGACCGATCTGCCCCGCTATCGGGTCAAGCCCAGCGCCTGCCACAAAAAATCATACGAGATTTCAGTGCGGCCCTGTTGCCTGGCCTGCGCTGCTTCATTGGCCTCATAACTGCGCAACAGACCCTTGACCCGCTCCAGACCGGCTGATGTCTTGATGGCCTGGCGGGGTGTTTTCTGGTCAAGCGCCGGAATCGGTTCATCGGCCCAGTCGGCATATTCGCGATGAATGGCTTCGGACATCAATTGCGTCATGGTGGCGGCATCGAGCTTCGATGCCGAAGACGGTCTGCCCTTTTTGCTTGAGACCTTGGCCGAAGGCTTTTGCGCCGCAGCCATCACATCCGCAGTCTCTTGAACTTTTCTTTTGACAAACGTGACACTCGCGCCCACCAACGCCTCAAACCACTCCCGGCCCTCATCGGCATAGCGTTGTGTTCGATAAAAAAGCTCGATCTGATCGGGTTTTTTGCCTGGATTAATATGCACCCTGGCGCGCACCTCTCCGTCCGTGCAGTCCATCAGGCGTGACCATCCCTGTTGCCGATCGCCCTCCAGATCAGTCTGGCTGGCCAGGGCCTGCGCCAGCGCCAGTTCGTCATTGACACGGTACTGGTCGGTGATCATCTTCATGGGCTCGCCTGAATAGTGATCAATCAGGGTTGGCATGGGTGCCGGCACCAGCCATTGCTGCAACCATTCGAGCATGATCATCAGGCCGATTTTTCGGGGTTCATCAAGCTGCTGACCAAACACCTGCTTGTGTTTGCGCAGCCGTGACAGCACCCCCGGCCCGGTTAGCAACCCAAACAAATAGGCCGAGCCTGACATTTCAAAATGATCGCCAGCACGCAAGATGCGGCAACCCAGCAAGCTGCCGGGTTCCAGATATTGCGTGCCCATTCGCTCGCGCACCACCAAGGGTTCGGCTTCTTTGTCGAGCGCATCACACAGCGTCATTTGTTGGCCCTTTACCACATCAGTCACGTCATACAGGCGCAGCGGGCGCTGGCCCATCTGCTGCAGCCAATCGCGCTGGGCGGCATTCAGGCGCGGGCCGGCGGGGCTGAGCAGGTAATCATTGATGCGCCGGATACCGCCACGGGCATGGATATCACCCTCGGCCAGCAGCCAATCGAACAAGTTGATTTCAATCGCTCGAACCGTTTCTTGATCCAATCCTGCAATCCGCACCTGCTCTTCTTCTGAAAGCAACTCCTGGTACAAATTGAGAAAGGCGTTTTGCCAGCCCTTGCGGTGCAAAGAAGACAGCCAATTGAAGGCAATTTCAACAGCACCTTGGTGTGGGGCTGGCGTTTGGGGGTAGGTCATGGTTGGCGTTGGTGCTCAAAAAAACATAGATTTTCACTGAACTCACTGCTGTCAGATAGGCCGGACATGCCAGGCAAAAGCACACTTGAATTTCTTCTGACTAAGCTTATGTGTTTTGATTCCTTGCCGTTGAAGTGACTGATCTCTACGATGGGTGTCAAGTTCGGTGCCTAACCGATCTCGCCAACCCAAGAGGTACATGCCCATGATCAGCACAGCCAGTCAACCATCGCATCAAGTGTTGCAAAACCATCCGATGATGCGCGCCCCTACCCATTCGGCCCCCTTGCTGTTGAGTGACGACTTTATGCAGTTGTATGCCAAGCCCAGGACAGAGTCCGCGCCAGCCGATCAGCCGCAGACCAACACCGGATCGGCCCGGCGCAAGCTGTGGGAGCTGGGATCAAGCGCCATTTGCCCGATCACGAGCGTCTGCTTGCACTTTCATGAGGTGCAAAAAATGGCAAGAAAAGTCGGCTTGCTGGAGGATACGCAGTCCGAATACGACCAGCGCAGCCTGGTATTGCAAGAGTGCTGCAGTCGCAACGCACTGTCCGAAATGGTGCAGCGCGAGTTCGATCGGCGTTTTGTGCTGGCCATCAATCGGTCGCAGCGTATCAAGACCACGACCGCCCTGGCACAGTGGTGGGATGAGGCGTGCGCGGGCACCGGTTGGGCGGGCGAATTCTGGGCTGTGCTGACACACCCGCAGTGTTCGACCGACCTGGAGTCGATCGTGTTGGGGCAGGTTCACATGTTGCACGGCCAGATGGGCATCGCCACACGATCGGAGGCCCGTCGCCCAGAGCGTACCCTGCGCCGCGACGTTGAGCCAGCGTCGCAACCGACCGTCAAACCGGTCGCAGGGCAGAGTGATGCTGGCGGCAAGGTGCGTCAATCGATTCCCACAAGTAACCCGGTGCTGGATTTGCAGCAGCGTTCGGTGTTGTGTGTAGGCGGGCGGACCCAGGGCATTCCGGTTTACCGCGAGGTGATTGAAAACAGGGGTGCCCGCTTCACCCACCATGATGGCGGGGAAGAGGAAAAAGCCGGTCGACTGGAGCGCCAACTGCAAGCCGCCGATCTGGTCATCTGCCAAGTGGGCTGCATCAGCCATGCTGCTTATTGGCGCGTCAAAGCGCATTGCAAACGCACTGGCAAACCTTGCTTGTTTGTTGAGATGCCCAGCCGCTCTGCGCTCGAGCGGGCGCTGGGGCACACCGCATCACAGATGGAAAACGCCGTACCGCTGGGCCAGCAGTTCGGCAATGCGTGACCAGTCGCCAATGAACCAGATGCCGTTGTGAACTTGAGCATCTGGCGGCAAGGTGGCGGTGTCGCCCAAAATCAGCACCGGCAAATTCTGGTTTTCCAGACCAAGAGCCAAGACCACGGCGCTGCGCGGTCGCTCAAAGGGTACGCGGATGACCTGCAAGCCTTGTGCGGCTTGCGCCGGGGCGCTTGCCAGCAGCCCTTCCAGGGTGTTGCAGTCGGGGCAGACAAGTGCTGGGCCGGGTTGCGGTTGGGACGCGCAAAGCCGGGTTGAATCAAAAACAGCCGATCTTTTGGCATGGTCGTGAAAGCCGCTCGCCTGGCCTTGAACGTGGCCAGTGACGCTGTGGCCAGATTCGTTTGAGTTTAGCGAACCGGGTAGGCGTAAATCAGCCCGCCCTGATTCCATTGCTTGTTGAGGCCGCGCGGCAGGTTCACCGATGATTTGTTTCCCAAATTGCGCTCGAAGCTTTCACCATAGTTGCCAGTGGCTTTGACGACCCGGGCCAGCCACTCTTTGTCCAAGCCAAGCACTTTGCCCGAATCTTCATTGCCGCCGCCGAGCAGGCGCTGTACCACCGGATCGGTGCTGGTCGCCCGGAGTTGATCGACATTGGCCTAGGTCACACCATACTCTTCGGCTTCAAACGTGCCGTAGATCACCCATTTGACGATGGTGAACCACTCGTCGTCACCCCGGCGCACCAGAGGCCCCAACGGTTCCTTGGAGATCAGATCGGGCAAGATGACGTGGTCTTTGGGGTGTTTGGCTTCCTTGCTCCGGATCGAGGCCAGTCCGGATGCATCCGTGGTGTAGGCCAGGCAGCGCCCGGCAAAATAGGCGGCATTGGCGGCTTCAAACTGTTCAAACACGATGGGTTTGAGGTTCAGTCCATTCGACTTGGAAAAAGAGGCCAGGTTTTTCTCCGAGGTGGTGCCAGATTGCACGCACACCGTTTGCCCCTTGAGTTGTTTCGGGCTTTTGATTTTGCTTTTTGCCGGCACCATAAAGCCTTGGCCATCGTAGTAGTTGGTCACTGTCGCAAAAAACCCCAGAGATGCGTCACGCGTTTGCGTCAGGGTGGTGTTGCGGGCCAGCAGATCGACTTCGCCCGATTGCAAGGCCGTAAAACGCTGCTGCGAGGTCAATGGCACATATTTGACTTTTTCCGGGTCGCCAAGGGTCGCAGCGGCAAGGCCACGACAGACATCAACATCGAGTCCAGTCCATTTCCCGGTGGAATCAGCGGCTGAAAAGCCATTGACACCGGTACTGACACCACAAACGATTTGGCCCCGGGCCTTGATCGCCTCCAATGTCTTGCCGGCGTAACACGGGGAGGCCATGACTGAGCCCAGAACGGCAGCGGCAACAATGCCAGCGAGATTCGGGTTGAAGTGCTTTTCATTCATACGGAATTTCCAGGTTAGCCTAAAAAAGGACAAGAGACCGGTGAGAGTGGATACAGGTTGGATACCAAGTCGGCGGCATTGAAGTTGTCGGCAGCGACTGCGCGTCAGCCAAAAGCTGAACACGCTGACCAGATAGGTGATGGCAACCCATGGCGGCAAATCCAGAAAATCGAACCAACTTGGCTGCTGCAACCCGCAATATAAGTCGTGGCAGAGAAGCTGTGAACGAAGTTTGGCTCATTAACTTACTTGAAAACCAAGTAACGACCTCAAGTGGCCATTCCCTCTGCCCGAATCAAGATCAGGCCATCTGGCACCTCAAAGGGGAACATGAAATGTGGTGTTTTCCAGCACCCGCACCACCTCTTGCCCGCTTGCAATCTGGCTGACCTCGAACTTGATTTGCAGTGTCTGTCCGGCCAGCATGGCCACAGCGTCATGTTGCAGGCGCACGCCAACTGGATAGGTCTGCGCTTGCACCGGTCCCAGTTCGAGTTCCAGTGGCTGCACCAGCGTCAAGCCAGACGGCCCGACCACGACGACCCGATAGCGCTGCACGGCCTCGGTGACGTTCATGATGTGCAGACGGTAGATGTTGTCCACCGCTCCGCCATCCACCATTCTGGCCATCACACTGCGGTCGCGCACGATGTCCATGCGCACCGGGCTTCGCTGGCTGATGCTGGCTACAAAACCGCTCATCGCCGCCAGCAGCAGCGCTGCATAGATCAGCACACGTTGCCGCAGTACCCGCTTGAGCAGGGTCGATTTGTCCCAGCCTTGTGCCAGTCCGTTTTGTGTCGAGTAGCGCACCAGACCCGGTGGGTAACTCATTTGCGCCATGACCGAATCACACACGTCAATGCAGGCGGCACAACCGATGCAATTGCTTTGCAGGCCATTCCTGATGTCAATGCCGGTGGGGCAGACTTGCACGCAAAGGGTGCAGTCAATGCAGTCTCCCAGCCCCATGACCCGGGGGTCAGCGCTGCGCGGGCGCGAACCGCGCGACTCGCCACGCGCTGTGTCGTAACCAATTACCAGGGTGTCACGATCCATCATGGCCCCCTGAAAACGGGCGTAGGGACAGGCGTGCTTGCACAGTTGCTCGCGCAGGTAACCCGCATTGAGGTAGGTCGCCAGACCATAGAAGCCAATCCAGAAGGTTTCCCACGGACCCAGGCCCAGGGTGGGCAGGGCGGCGGACAAGGTTTGAATCGGGGTGAAGTAGCCGACAAAGGTAAAGCCGGTCCACAGGCTGATCATCAGCCACAAAACCTGCTTGCCAGCCTTGCGGGCAATTTTTTCAGGTATCCAGGCCATCGCATCCAGACGTTTGCGGGCATGGTGACTGCCTTCCATCTGACGTTCGACCCACAGGAATATCGCGGTGTAAACCGTTTGCGGACAGGCAAAACCGCACCAGACCCGCCCCGCCACGGCCGTCACAAAAAACAGCATCAGGGCCGACAACACCAATAGCACCGCCAGGTAAATCAGGTCTTGCGGGTACAGCGCCAGGCCAAACAGAAAAAAGCGCTGCCCATCCAGATCAAACAGCACTGCCTGGCGCCCATGCCAGGGCAGCCAAGGCAGGCCATAAAACACCAGTTGCGTTAGCCAGACCAGGCTGTAGCGCCAGGCGGCAAACCAGCCGGTCACGGCGCGAACATAAATCTTGCTTTTTGACTCGACCAGAAACAGGCGGCTGTCGACCGATGGGTTGATCGGGACGACGATGGGAATGGTTTTTTGCATCATGGCCCGACTCTGCCGCAGTTTCATGTGAAATGGTAGATTCAGTTTTCAGATAAAAAACCAGATCAGTTGATGCCATGACACGTTATGAACGCTACGCCCACGAAATTGCCGATCTGATCAAATGCCAGACCTTGCGTCCCGGTGACCGGCTGCCCTCGGTGCGGCAAGCCAGCATCAGCCGCAAGATCAGTCCGGCCACCGTTTTTGCGGCCTACTACCTGCTCGAAGCCCAGGGCCTGATTCAGGCGCGTGCCCGCTCCGGATATTACGTCAGTGCCCGGATGCAGCCGATACAAGCTGAACCGGGCACGGCTTTGCCCAGCGGGCAATCGACGGCGGTGGAAATCAGCGATCTGGTGTTTGAGGTGCTGGAATCCACCCGCCAGCTCGATGTGGTGCCTCTGGGATCGGCCTTTCCCAGCCCCGCGCTGTTTGAACTCGACAAGCTGGCCCGCAGTCTGACACCAGCCATGCGCCAGCTCGAACCTCGGCGCATGGTGGAAGACCTGACGCTTGGCAACGAACGTTTGCGCCACCAGATCAGCTTGCGCTACCGTCTGGCAGGCGCTGCCGTGGATGTGGATGAAATCATCATCAGCAACGGTGCCATGGAGGCCTTGAACCTGTGCCTGCAGGCAGTGACCCAGACCGGTGACGTGGTGGCGGTGGAGTCGCCAACGTTCTATTCGGCATTGCAGGCGCTCGAACGCCTGAAGCTGCGCGCGGTCGAAGTGGCCACCCATCCGCGCGACGGCATCGATCTGGATTCGCTGGCACAGGTGCTGGAAAACCACCCGGTGAAGGCCTGCTGGTTCATGCCGAATTTTCAAAACCCGCTGGGCAGCCTGATGCCAGAGGGCCGCAAGCAGGCCTTGGTAGAACTGCTGGCAGAGCATCAAGTGCCCCTGATCGAAGACGATGTTTATGGCGAGTTGTACTTTGGCTTGCACCGCCCGCTGCCGGCCAAGGCGCATGACCGCCTGGGGCTGGTGCTGCACTGCAGCTCATTCTCGAAATGTCTGGCCCCCGGCTATCGGGTCGGCTGGGTGGCGGCTGGAAGATTTGCACGTCAGGTACAACGGCTGAAACTGATGACCACGCTGTCCACTGCGATTCCATCGCAGTTGGCGATTTCAGCTTACCTGCAAGGGGGCGGTTTCGAGCGCCACTTGCGGTCATTGCGCCAGACGCTGGCGGCGCAACAGGCGCTGGCCTTGCGGCTGATTGCCGAATACTTTCCAGCGGGCACACGTGTCACGCGGCCTGAAGGTGGCTACTTTTTATGGCTGGAGTTGCCGCCCCACGTCGATGCCTTGCAACTGCACCGCCTGACCCTGGCGCAGCGCATCAGCATCGCCCCTGGTCATCTGTTCTCGGCCGACCGGCGGTTTGGCCATTGCCTGCGGCTGAACTACGGCCACCCTGCCGATTCACGCTTTGAAGAGGCTTTGAGAACAGTGGGGCGGCTGGCATGCGCGTTGTAGCCAGCCGAACCCGGATGGCTTGTCCCGTTGTTCGAATTGAAAATGGAAACCTGCAATAGATAATTTCCGCATAAGCAAGCTCGTTTAAATTCGTTTGCCCAGCCAGGCTGCGTGACTAGACTGGCCGCTCGCAAACAAACATGCAGGATATTCACCATGCGCCTTTCCCGATTTCTAAGCGGCATTGTCCGCATTGCCGCCACCCTTATCGTCAGCGCCGGGGTGACTGCTGCGCTCGCCCAGGCAACACCCAAGACGATTATTTTCGGCATTGCTCCCGGCCCCTACGGCGACCTGATCAAGCAAGCGATTCAACCCGGTCTGGAGAAAAAGGGCTACAAGGTTGTGCTCAAGGAATTCAGCGATTACGTGCAGCCAAATCTGGCACTGGCCAATGGTGCCACCGATGCCAACCTGTTCCAGCATGGTGTTTATCTGGAAAAGTTCTCGGCTGACAAGGGGCTGAAACTCTCACCGCTGATCCGGGTGCCGACGGCTGGCCTGGGCTTTTATTCAAACAAAGTCAAGTCTCTGGCTGAATTGAAAAAGGGCGACATCATCACCCTCGCCAACGACCCGACCAACCTGGCCCGCGCCCTGCGCTTCCTGGCCAAACTCGACCTGCTGACTATCAAGAAAGAGATTGACCCCACCAAGGCTTCGGAAAAAGACATTGACCAAAATCCACGCGGTCTGGTTTTCAAGCCGCTGGAAGCTGCGCAACTGCCGCGCACGCTCGACACCGCTGCCGCGTCTGTGGTGAATGGAAATTTTGCCATCGCCGCCGGCCTGAGCCTGTCCGATGCCCTCAAGCTCGAAGTGCTTGACGAGAACCTGAAGAACCTGGTGGCCGTCAAAACCGATGATCTGAACAAGCCTTTTGTCACCGACATCAAAGCGGTGGTCGAATCCGACGAATTTCTGGCGGTGGCAACCGATCCCAAGCGTGTCTTTAGTTCCTTCCAGCGTCCGGACTGGATTGTGGCCCGGCTGGCTGGCAAAAAGTAGCCCATCCTAAGCTGAAGACTCAACACGGAGACCGATCCCATGTCCGAACCCGTCATCTTTGAAGCCCTGACTGTTGATGCCGCCGTTGATCTGGCAAAAAATCGCGGCATCATCATTTTCCCGGTGGCCACCACCGAGGCCCACGGCGACCATCTGCCGCTGGGAACCGATACCTACACCGCCGAATGGATCGCCGAAGAACTGAGTCGGCGCACCGGGCTGCCGGTACTCTCGCCGACACCGATTCGCGCCGGCACATCGCCGACTTTCCATTACGACCTCAACGGCGACCCGATTCCGGGCACGCTGGCGATTTCGCAGCAGACCATGTTCCTGCTCATCAAGGATATTCTGCGCGGCCTGTGGGCCACCGGATTCCGCAAGGTCATCATCGTGCAGGGGCATGGCCAGGAACCCAATTTCCAGACCATCACGCATGAAACCGCCACCGAGTTGCGCCGCGAGGGCAAAAACCTGTTTATCGGTGGTGCCACCTATTGGGAACTGGCCGCCGAAACCCTGCGCCGCGAATTGCAGACACCGTTCTATCATTCCGGCGAAGAAGAGACCAGCAACATCCTGTTTGTCCGGCCCGATCTGGTGCAGCTCGACAAAGCCCGGGGCAAGCAATTCAAGCCCTTGATCGACCCATCGCTGCTCAAGCGTTCGATCACCCAGGATGACAGCGAAACCTTCCAGATATTTGACATCGCCCAGGTCATTCCAATCCCTTTGCCCGGCCATGTCAGCCATTTCGGCATTGGCAGCACGGAACAAATCCTGACGGCTTCGGCAGAAAAGGGACGCAAGATTCTGGAGCGTGCCACTGATCGCTATCTGGACCTTATCCGCGACCTGGAGCAGCGCTATGCACCCCAGGAGGTGCCCGGTGTCGATGTGCGCGAATACCCGGCACAAAAGCGCTTTGAGGTTGCCTATTGATGTTTTCTCTTAAAACCAGCCGGGCGGGGTGGCGATGATCCAGTTGCAAAACCTGTCCATCACGTTTGCAGCCAAGGATCAGACCGTCCATGCCGTCAAAAATGCATCGCTGCAGGTCAAGGCCGGGCAGATCTTTGGCATTGTCGGCACCAGCGGTGCGGGAAAAAGCACCCTGTTGCGCGCCATCAATCTGCTACAGCGCCCAAATAGCGGGCGGGTGCTGCTTGATGGCCGCGACATCACCGACCTCAAGGGCAGCGAACTGCGCCGCGAGCGGCAAAAGATCGGCATGATCTTTCAGCACTTCAACCTGATGCATACCTGCAATGTGTTTGACAACATCGCATTTCCGCTGCACATTGCCGGCCACAGCCGCCAGCACATCAGCCAGCGCGTGCCAGAGTTGCTGGGCTTAGTCGGGCTGGCCGACAAGGCCCGGGCCTATCCATCGCAGTTAAGTGGCGGTCAAAAACAGCGTGTCGGCATTGCCCGCGCCATTGCCAATCACCCGCAGGTGCTGCTGTGCGACGAACCGACTTCAGCGCTTGATCTGGACAGCTCGGCGGCCATTCTTGAATTGCTCAAGGAGATCAACCAGCGCCTGGGCATCACCATGGCGTTAATCTCGCACGAAATGCAGGTCATCAAGCGCATCTGCACCCAGGTGGCCATCATGAACCGGGGCGAAATCATCGAAGTCGGTGACGTTTACGACATTTTTGCCACGCCGCGTGAAAAATTGACCCAGCAACTGGTGGACAGCACCTTCAACCTCGAATTGCCGCCGCACCTGACGCAGGACCTGCGCGGCACTTTGCTGAAAATCCTGTTTCTGGGCGATGCTGCCGAAGAGCCGGTGCTGTCGCAGGCCACGCTGCGTTTTGGCGTTTGCGTCAATATCCTGCACGGCAAGATCGAGTACATCAACAACCGCCCGATCGGCTTGCTGATTGCCCTGCTGGTCGATCAGGCCGGCGACCCCACCAACCCCAGTGCGCCACGCCCATCCCGGCTCGGTGAGGCCGTGGACTTCATCCGCAGCAATACCGCATGCGTCGAGGTGTTACATGCTTGAACTTATCCTGCCGCTGCTCGACGACCTGGGTCCGGCTTTTGGCGAAACCTTCCTGATGGTTGGCGTTTCCAGCTTCTTTGCCATTGCCGGCGGCCTGCCGCTGGGCTTTCTGCTATACGTGACCGAGCGCCGCCTGTTCTGGGAAAGCCGTTCGGCGCATGCCATCGGCAGCATTGTGGTGAACATTGTTCGCTCGTTGCCCTTCGTTATTTTGCTGGTGCTGCTGCTGCCCTTCACGCAGTGGGTGCTGGGCACCACGATTGGCCCGACGGCGGCAGCGGTGCCGCTTTCGGTGGCGGCCATCGCCTTTTATGCGCGCATGGTCGAAGCCGCGCTGTGCGAGGTGGACCCCGGCATTGTCGAGGCGGCGCTGGCCTTTGGTGCCAGTCCGTTGCGTATCATCGTCGGTGTCTTGCTGCGCGAGGCGCTGCCAGGCTTTTTGCGTGGGTTCACCGTGACACTGATCAGTCTGATCGGCTATTCAGCCATGGCCGGCATCGTCGGCGGTGGCGGTGTCGGTGACCTGGCGATTCGCTTTGGCTATTACCGCTACCAGACCGACGTGATGATCATGACGGTGATTGCCCTGGTGGTGCTGGTGCAACTGGTACAGAGTGCTGGCGATTTTCTGGCCCGGCGCGCCGACAAAAAGTCCTGATACAAGCTGGCGTAGCCGCCAGCCCATTGCTTATTTTTTGCAGCCCGAACTGGCACTGCGCGCGGTGGCCAGGGGCAAAAACAAGGTCTTCGGCTGGTCGGCCAAGGCAATCAGTCCATGGTGCCGGTAGAAAGCCACCGCCGCATCATCTTTGGCATCCACGACCAAGGCATACGCCGCAATGTCGGAACATATGGCACGGTCAAGCGCGTCGGCCAGCAATGCGCCGCCCAAACCCTGGCCCTTGAAGTCTTGCGCCACGGCCAGCCGACCCATGCGCACAGCAGGAACCGAGGGATAACGGGGAAGTTTTTTCGCCACGTTCGCGGGCAATTCCGTCAGCAGCAAGCCGGCCGATGCCAGCGTGTAATACCCGGCAATGCGCTGATCCGGGGTAAGCGCCACATAGCAGGCCGTTACCCGGCGGCGAATGTCTTGCGAAACCTGCTGGCTAAAGTACTGATCCAGTGCTTCTGAGCCGCTTTTGAATGAGGTTCGGTCGTGTGAACTTTGTAGCCGGACAAGCTGGAAGGGTGCCCCGCTCATGCGGCGTTCAGCAGCTTTTGGCGACGGTCAAAGGCACGTTGCAGTGCCGCTGTCGGCTCGGCTGGAGTCAGCAGCGCCTGTGCAAAGCAGGCTTGGTCGGCCAATGAAAAGCGGATGATTTCAGACTGTTCAATGGCGCGCTGTGCGGCCTCTTGCACTGCGCTAACGACAAAATCAGTCATTGTTCGCCCCTGCAGCTCGGCGGCACGCTTGAGGGTGGCGTGCAAATCAACGCTGATTCTGGCTTCAAGTCGGGCGGTTGTGGCGGCTGCTGGCATGCTGGACTCCTTTGAGCTTGAATCATACGGCAATTTGCCGGATGATTCAAGCGCGAAATTCTTGTCCAGGCTGCAAGACCCCGGTCGAACCGATTTAGCCCCAAACGCCGGTTCTTCGGTCTTCCACCCGTTTGGCCTTGTGCGTGGCGCGCGGCAGTGTCTCGGCGGGAAGAATCAGCACTTTGGCGCTGACCCCGGTGACCGACTGCAACTGGCGGGCAAAGCGGGCAGCCAGTTCGGCATCAGCGCCGGCGTAGGCGGCGGCACGCTCGACTTCAACCGTCAACACGTCAAGGTGGTGGTCGCGCTCGACGATCAGCTTGTATTCGCCGCTGAAGTCGTGATCCCGGCGGGCAATGGCTTCTATGTCGCTGGGGAAGACATTGACTCCCTTGATGATCAGCATGTCATCGAGGCGGCCATGCACGCCCAGCATGCGCTGCGAGGTTCTGCCACAGGCGCAGGGGTCAGAGGTGAAGGAAACGATGTCGCCGGTGCGAAAGCGGATCATCGGTCGTGCCACCTTTTTCAGGGTGGTCAAGACCAGTTCGCCGCGCTCGCCTTCGGCCACCGGTGCGCCGCTTTCGGGGTCCAGCACTTCAACCAGAATGTGATCTTCGGCCCAGTGCAGGCCGTGCTTTTCTTCGCACATGCCGGCGCAGGAGCCAAAGATGTCGGACAAGCCGTAGTAGTCATAGATCGAGGCTCCCCACAGGGCTTCGATGCGCTGGCGGGTTTCGGGAATCGAGCCGCCGGGTTCGCCTGCGACAAAAATACGCTTGATGTTCAGTTCCCGCCTGATGTCGATACCTTCCTTGACCGCCGTTTCGCCGAGATACCAGGCGTAGGACGGCGTGGTCCAGATAGCAGTGGCCTGGAACTGGCGAATGATGGCCAGCAGACGCTCAGACGGCACGGTGCCGGCATGAATCGACAGCGCCCCGAGTCTTTGTGCCCCGAGCACGCAAGGGCCGCCGACAAACAGGGAAAAGTTCAGCGAATGGCAGTAGCGGTCTTCCGGGCGCAGGCCCGAAGACCAGAACTGGCGCGCCTCGTAGTCGATCCACTGGTCAAAATCCTGCGCCGTAAAGGGCGAGGCAGTCGGCACACCGGTCGAGCCGCTGGAAGCCGAGATATAGACAATATCGCGCTCGGGCACGGCCAGCAGATCGCCAAACGGCGGCACTGCCAACTGGCGCTCGCGCAAAACCTGTTTGTCAATAAAGGGAAAGCGGCGGATATCGTCGAGGCAGCGCACTTGATCGGGGTGAACGCCGGCGGCATCAAAACTGCTTTGGTAATACGCGCTGTGCTGGTAGGCGTGCGCCAGGTGCTGTTGCAGCAGACGCAGCTTCAAGGCATTCCATTCGGCGCGTGACTGGGTTTCGAGCGCCTCGTCCCAGAATTTCTGGTCGCTGGGCGGGGCTGACGGGTGCTGGGCAGAAGGCATTGAAATTCTCGTTTCAGGTTCATTCAGGATAATCAAGCAATTATCTTGAATCCATTATTTGCAGAGCAACTATGGATATATCAAAGATGATTAGCCCTTCGTGATGTACTACAGCACTTCTCAAAAGGACACCCATGCCCGGCTATTCAGACCCTGGTTTTGACACGCTGGCACTGCACGCCGGTGCCGCGCCCGACCCCGCCACCGGCGCGCGCGCCGTGCCGATTTACCTCACCACCTCGTTTGTCTTCGAGTCCAGCGACCATGCTGCGTCCCTGTTCAACCTGGAACGGGCCGGCCATGTTTACTCGCGCATCAGCAACCCGACCAACGCGGTGCTGGAGCAGCGGGTCGCCGCGCTGGAAGGCGGCATTGGCGCCATCAGCACTGCCAGCGGCCAGGCCGCGCTGCACCTGTGCATTGCCACGCTGATGGGTGCTGGCGCGCACATTGTGGCCAGCACCGCGCTGTATGGTGGCTCGCAAAATTTGCTGCACTACACGCTGCGCCGCTTCGGCATCGACACCACCTTTGTCAAACCCGACGACATCGACGGCTGGCGCGCAGCGGTGCGGCCCAACACCCGGCTGTTTTTCGGCGAAACCGTCGGCAACCCAGGGCTGGAGGTGCTCGACATCGCCACCGTCAGTTCAATCGCCCACGAAGCCGGCGTGCCGCTGCTGGTGGATTCCACGCTGACCTCGCCCTGGCTGATCAAGCCGTTTGAACATGGTGCTGATCTGGTCTATCACTCGGCCACCAAGTTCTTGAGCGGCCACGGCACGGTGATTGGCGGCATCGTCGTCGATACCGGCAGCTTTGACTGGGAGCGCAGTGGCAAATTTCCGGAACTGGCCGAACCCTATGCGGGCTTTCACAACATGGTGTTTACCGAAGAATCCACTGTCGGGGCGTTCTTGCTGCGGGCACGGCGCGAGGGCCTGCGCGACTTTGGCGCCTGTTTAAGCCCGCATTCAGCCTGGCTGATTTTGCAGGGCATCGAGACCTTGTCACTGCGCATGGAACGCCACATGCGCAATACCAGCGAGGTGGTGGCGTTTCTGGCCAGCCAGCCCTTTGTGGCACGGGTCGGCCATCCGCTGTTGCCGAGCCACCCCAGCCATGCGCTGGCGCAAAGGCTGTTGCCGCGCGGTGCCGGTTCGGTGTTCAGTTTTGACTTGCGCGGCAGCCGCGAACAAGGCCGCAAGTTCGTTGAAAGCCTCAAGGTCTTCAGCCACCTGGCCAACGTCGGCGACTGCCGCAGCCTGGTGATTCACCCGGCCAGCACGACCCACTTTCGGATGAGCGAGGAAGCACTGGCGGCAGGCGGTATCACCCAGGGCACGATCCGCCTGAGCATCGGCCTTGAAGATGCCGACGATCTGATCGACGACCTCAAACGCGCCCTCAAAATCGCCGAACGGGCCTGATGCCAATTTTGCGCGGCCTGCCAAATACTATATATTCAATAGCTGCTTGCGCTTATTCCACGGGGGCTACAGCCCTATTTGACTACTATTTTCAGCTTCAACAGGCATTGCCATGTATTTCACCGTCAACCATGCCGCCACCTACTGCTACACCGGTGGCAAAGCGTTTGATGCGGCCAAGCCCGCCATCATCTTCATCCACGGCGTATTGAACGACCACAGCGTCTGGATTTTGCAAACCCGCTATCTGGCACACCACGGCTGGAACGTGCTGGCGGTCGACCTGCCGGGCCACTGCCGCAGCGTCGGCCAGCCGCCGGCCAGCGTGGAGCAGGCTGCCGATTTCGTCATCGCCCTGATGGATGCCGCCGGTTTGGCCAAAGCCGTCTTGGTCGGCCACAGCCTGGGCTCGCTGATTGCGCTGGAGGCGGCAGCGCGCGCGCCCGAAAGGGTCAGCCAACTGGTGCTGGTGGGGACCGCCTTCCCGATGAAAGTGTCGCCGACACTGCTGGCAGCCTCGCAGAGCGAGCCGATGAAGGCGCTGGAAATGGTCAATGTCTTTTCCCGCTCCACCTTGGCCTCGCCGCCATCGGCAATGGGGCCGGGCACCTGGGTTTATGGCGCGTCGATGGCACTCGGGCGCCGGGTGCTGGCCAGCAACCCGCAGGTCAACGTCTTTTACACCGGCTTTGCGGCCTGCGACCGCTACGCCAATGGCGAGGCGGCGATGGCGCAAGTGACCTGCCCGGTGCTGTTTTTGTTGGGCAGCACCGACCAGATGACACCGCCCAAAGCCGCCCAGGGCCTGATCAAGAAAGCGCTGGATGCGCAGGTTGTGATGCTACCCGGTGGCCACCAGCAGATGAACGAGACGCCGGAGCCGATGCTGGCAGCACTGCGCGGGTTTTTAAAACCTGATTTGTGAATGCGTTAGCCGCCTCATTGATCCCGCAACCCATACCACTGGTACAAAATGCTCTGACCCAGCCGGCGAAACGGGGCCAGCGTGGGGGAGGAAATCAGCCCAAACAGATTCGGTGCCGGCAGCGACTGCGCATAAATCGGCAACTCGAACACCTCCCGGCCAGCATCTTTGCCCGCTATTCGCTCGGCCAGGCGCTTGCCGGCCCAGGTGGAAAACGCCACCCCGTTGCCGCCATAGCCCAGCGCGTACCAGACGCTTTGCGCCGGGTCGGGTTGGCTGATGCGCGGCATCATGTCGTGACTGACATCGACCCAGCCCCACCACGAATAATCAATCGCAATGCCGGCCAGTGGCGGAAACTTGCGCGCGATGGCATCGGTCAACAGTTTCAGATGTTTGGGGTTTTGCGCATCCGCCCCATGAATGGCGCTGCGGCTGCCAATCTGCAGCCGCTTGTCGGGCAACAGCCGATAGTAAAAACGCAGGGTGCGGGTGTCGGTCAGGATGGCTGGGCTCAGAAAGTTGGTGGCCTGCAACTCGGCCTCGGTCAGGGGCCGGGTCACCACGGTGTTTGACAGGACCGGCATGATCTTGTTTTTCAGCAACGGATGCAGACCCTGCCCGGTGTAGCCGCCGGTACACACCGCCACCCGTTTGGCGCGCACGATGCCGCCGGGGGTGCGCAGGTGGTGTACGCCATTGACGGTTTGCCAGCCCTGCACCGGGCTCGAAGGATGCACCTTGACCCCCAGGGCACGCGCCCGGGCGATCAGTCCAAAGGTGAATTTGAGCGGGTGAATGCCAATGCCCTCAAGCTCCAGCATGGCGCCGGCGGTGTCGCGTTCATCGCAATAGTCGGCGCGCACCTCTTCGGCCTTGAGCAGGCGCGGCTGGTAGCCAAACACCTCGCGCCGCACGCTGGCCTCCTGGCGCAGGAAGGCCAGTTTTTCCGGCCGGTGCGCCAAGTGCAGGTGGCCTGCGGCAGTCGCATCGCAGTCGATCAGGCTGGTCAGGTGCTTGAAATTTTCATAGCCGGTGCGAACCTCGGTATCCAACTGTTTGGCCACCTCCAGCCCCCAGCGCGCTATCCACTGCGAGCGCGTCAGCCGCCCGGCAGCGTTCTGACCCTGGCCGCCGTTGCGGCTGGAACAACCCCATACCGTCTGGTTGGCCTCTAGCACCAATGCCCGGATGCCATGCTCTTGCGCCAGGTACAGCGCGGTGGCGATGCCGGTCGAGCCAGAACCAATGATCACCACCTCGACCGCAGTGTCGGCCGTGATCGGGCCGTCGTCTGGCGGCGGCGCACCGGCGCTGGCGCTCCAGTAGGTCGGGGCATAGTCAAGCCCCGCGCCAGGGTCTTTTGACAGCAGCGGATCGTAGGTCGGGTTGTAAGGCTTTGGCATGGTTCACCCTTGACATCAAAGCCGCAGATGCTAGACAGGCACCAGCCATTTGGGAACGATGGATTTCAAGCATCGATGTTTGAAAAATGCATAAGCGCCACCACTGCGGCCTTTCCATAGCGCAAAAGCACTATGCAATAAATAGCTGCTTGCGCAATAGCGATGAGGGCTACAGGCCAATAATCCTGTAAATCTGGGGTCAGCAAAGAAAATCGTTTTAGCTTATGCGAATTTCTTCGTTGGCTTTGCACGGGTCATGCAGCACAGTGCGGGGCTTGACAGGTGGCACCGCCACTTGCCCCCACGGCTTTCTCATAGAAATTTCACTTGCCTTAGCATGAATTCCATGCTAGAGAATGAATCAGCAAAATTGTCAATTGTTGCCTGAAAGTTTTTCGGGGAAATTTTCCGAATTAGTGCCATGCTTAAACTGCGCAACC
>CAIQOO010000224.1 GCA_903873485.1 uncultured beta proteobacterium
GACAGCGCCACGCTTTCGGCCAGCTTGAGGTTGCTGATGCGCCCGTCTTGCTGCAGGGCCTGCAGAATTTTCAGATCAATCCGGTCAAGCGGGTAGCGGCCGTCTTCAGACACGTTGCTGTGCCAGCACTTCGCGGTGCAGGTGGTCGATGTGCTGCAACAATTGTGATCGGCAAAACAACAGGCACCCGGCAGCGGACTTGGCCAGTTCTGGACGGCCCGTCTGGCGCAGACGGATCACTTCTAGGCCCAGGCGGTGGACCTCGCGGTGGACCGGCGCTATCGCCCGAAACGCGCTCAGTCGCCGGTAATTCTGTCGACCGTGACCTTCGTACCAATGGCCAAACCGGCAATCGGCCGGCAATGCCATTTCGTCAGTCAACCGGTGCGGTGTGCTGCCGCCCTGATCCGCGATCAGATCATCCACCCACTGGATGTGATCATGCTTGGCCAGCAGCAGCGCCATGTCGTTGAGGTCCCACTTGACGCTGCCCCACTGGCTCCAAAGCGGGTCAGACCGGTAGTGCCGCACCCAGGGCAGCACCGCCTGCGCCGGCATCGGCCGGGCAATGCACCAGCCTTGCGCCACCTCGCAGCCCAGGCGCAGCAGCAACACGCCATGTTCGGCCGTTTCCATGCCTTCTGCCACCAAATGGCGGCCAAACACCTGCGCCAGCGAGATCACGCCTTCCACCAGAGCCAGATCGCCCGGGTCATCAAGCATGTTGTGGACAAACGTCTGGTCGATCTTGATCTCGTGTACCGGCAACTCTTTGAGGTAGCTCAGGCTCGAAAAACCGGTGCCAAAGTCATCGAGCGAACAATGCACACCAAGCGACTGGGCATCGCGCACCGTGGCACTCACCAGGGCCAGATTACCAAGCGAGCTGGTTTCCAGAATCTCCAGTGTCAGCCAATGGGCTTTGACATGCGGGCAGCGCAACAGGGCCAGGCCCAGGTTGGCCATGAACCCCGGGGCCATCAGTTGCCGCGGTGCCACATTGATGCTGACCGGCCAGCCGGTGCCGTCCTGTGCCCATGCCTCCATCTGCGCCAGTGCCGTGTTCATGACCCAGTCGCCAAGGGTCACGATGGTCGGGGTGTGCTCGACCTGGGGCAAAAATTCGAGTGGCAGCAGCAGCCCGCGCTCCGGGTGCTGCCAGCGAATCAGCGCCTCCAGGCCCACCACTTCACCGCTGACCAAATGCACCTTGGGCTGGTAAAACAGGTGCAATTCACCCTGCTGCACCGCCAGCATCAGGCGTTCACTGCATTGCTGCTGGTCTGACAGAACATCCGACTGCCACAAGCGGATGCAGTCGCGCCCGGCCTGTTTGGCCTGGTACATGGCCTGATCGGCCTGGCGCAGCAACAAATCGGCCTCGGGTGCTGCGGCACCGCTGTCCAGCGGACCTTGCAGGGTCAGGCCGGCGCTGCCCGAAATGTGCGCCACCAGGTCCTGAATCTCGATCGGCAGGCGCAGCGAGGCCAGCACGCGCTCCACAATCGCCTGCGCCTCTTGCGGCTGCTGCAAGCTGGTCAGCAACATGACAAACTCGTCGCCGCCGACCCGCGCCAGCGTGTCGGTGTCACGCAGTTCGGCCTGCATGCGTTTGGCAGCGGTGATCAGCACCAGGTCGCCTACGCTGTGGCCATGCTGGTCATTGATCGGCTTGAAGTGGTCCAGGTCGATAAAGCACAAGCCCAGCGTTTCATGGTGACGTTCGCAGCGGCGCAATGCCTGCTGCAGCCGGTCGGCCAGCAGGGCACGGTTGGGCAGGCCGGTCAGCGTGTCATGGTGGGCGACCCAGGTGGTCTGCACCAGTTGCTCCTGGGTTTGCAGGCGTGCCTGTTGCAGGCTGTCGGCCATGGCGTTAAAGGCCAGTGCCAGTTGCTGCACCTCGCGTGCGCCAGTGGGTTGAATGCGCAGCTCGGGCTGACCCGGCAGCAGCAGCGCGGCCCGGCTCAACTGGGTCAGCCCGCGCAGGCTGCTCAACAGCACCACCGGAATCAGCAACAGCAGCACCCCCAGCAAGCTGGCCACCGCCCACAACTGCAGCCGCACCGCCTGCCAGATGCGGTTGATTTCAGGTGCCGCTGTCAGCGTGACGGTCAGGGTGCCGGTGGGCAGCCCCTGGTAGGCCAGCACCAGGCTGTGGCTGCTGTCTTGCAAGGCATTGGGCATGTGTTCGATCTGTTGCAGCGACTTGACCCAGGCCGGCACCCGCAGCGCCACCGGCCTGGCCTGCGCTTGCAACTCGTCGCCGGCCCGGCTGTGCCACTGCAGCCGCGCCAGCGGGCCGTCATCGGCGACACTGCGCTGCAGCAGTTCCTGCAATCTGGCTTGCTCCCCAAAGGCTTGCAACTCGGCAATTCGCGGGCCATACAGATGCTCGAAATCGGCCACAAAGCGCTGGGTTTGCAGCGCGCCGGCCAACACCTCGTCACGCCACAGCAGCGCCATGCGCACGCTGCTCATGCTCAGCACCAGCAGCGCCAGCGGCAACAACAGCCGCAGCAGCAGCGGCATGGCAGGAATGCGAAGGGGTGGCATGGCGCGATGTTAAGGTATCAATGAGGCCAGCGGCCAACTCAGCCCGCCGACTGCCGCTGCTGCCCGCCGGGCTTGGCTTGGCTGTCGGCAGCCGGTGGCAAAGCGGCGGTGGCACCGGTTCTCTGATCGCCGATGTCGTGGTAAATGCCCAGCAAGCCGATCAGTTGGCCCTGCCGGTCTTTCAGCGGCGTTTTAAAAGTGCGCAGCCAGATCGTCTTGCCATCGGCGGTGGTTTGCGGCTCATCATAAGTCTTGCACCGTGCCGACCGAGCGCAGCGCCCGGCCCGACGCATCAAACTCCGACTGGCAGCGCTCCTGCACCCACTTGATGCGACCGTCTGGCAGTTGCAGGCGGTGCTCGATCTGGTAGCTTGAGCGGGTGAGCAGCGACTGGGTGTAAGCCTGGTCCACGGCAGCCCGGTCATCCGGGTGAATGGTGCCGACAAAAGCCGCGTAGGTTGGCTCGAACTGCTGCGCATCAAACTCAAAAATCCGGTAAACCTCGTCACTCCAGAGCAGGGTGTCCGTGACCAGATCGAGGGTCCAACTGCCCAAGTGGGCAATCTCTTGCGCTTCAACCAAGCGCTGTGCCACCACCTGCAAATGCTGCCGGCTGTCTTGCAGGTCGGCATCACGCTTGGCGAGGGTCGTCAGCAACTGGTTGAAACCAGCAATCAACTGGCCAACCTCGTCCTGGCTGGTTTGCGGCAAAGGCTGCAGCGGCAGATCGGACCTGGAATGCCGGCAGCCGATGCCATCACCCGGATGCCCAGCGGGTCAACCAGCAAGCCTGGCCCCTCAAAACCTTCCAGGTAGCGATCAACCTCCGGATTGATGCCGACGGCAGGCAGGTGCTGCAAGGCACGGTGCTTGTCGGTAGCCGTCACCACCTGCCGCCATTCTTTGGCAATCAGGATGTAGCCGCCGGATTTGCCATAGCGGGCCGACATGATCTGGTCCATGAAATTGGGCTGGCTCAGGTCAATCACCCCCACCAGCGCACCCAGAATCTGCCCCTTGGCATCGCGAATCGGCACCCCCAGCGACACCACCGGTGCCTGTAGCGCCTTGCCGATTGCCGGCTTGCTAACCTTGCTTTTGCCTTGCAGCAGTGCGCTGGCGACATGGTCCCTTTCCAGATAATTGAGACCGACCCGTCCGGCATCCAGCGGAATCGAGGCGATCGCGCTGCCCTGCCGGTCGGTGATGAAAAAACCGCCGTTGAACATCGCCGGCAAGGCCGGGCGTTCATTCATCAACAACTGCAGTTCGGCCCGGCTGCCGCTCATCGCCGGGGCAAAAAGCTGGCTGACTTTTTCCAGCGTGAGCATGCGCTCGGCCAGGCCACGGTTGATTTCACGGGCATGCAGGGCGACGGTGGCGTGCTGCTGCTCGCCGAGCATTTGCCCGACATCGTCTTGCAACTGGCGGCTAAGCAGCCCATAGAGCGACCCGATGCTCAGCACAACAACGCACAGGGTCAACAGGGTGATGCGGGTTTGCAGCGACTGCCATGAGTAAGGGCTAATCGGGCGCAGGGTATCTTTCACGGGTCAGTCTCGCACGGCAAACTTGAAGGTTCGGGTTGGGTTACGCAACAGATTTCATGATGTCGCCACGGCGTGAACCGGTGAACAATCGACCGGATGGTGGCAGGTGGAGGCGTACACATCTTCAAGCAGTGAGCCAAAAGTGTCCGCTCACCTCATGTTAATCAGTAAAAAGTTAAAAAAATAGTGAAAAATGAACCGTCAAAACCACGAACATAGCGCATTCTTTTGTTTATCTGGAGTTTGAAACATGCCCGCTCAGCACCTGCCCAACCCGTATCGGCCCGAAAGCCGGATTGTCTCTCAGTGTCTTGAATCGCTCAACCAGGCGCTTGACTGGCTGGCGCTGGCGCGTGTGGCCACGCCCTGGGTGCAGGCGGTGCGCGACAACCCGCCGCCATTTTGGGCGATGGAGAGTTTGCTCAAGGAATACCCGATATCGAGTGCCGAAGGGCTGGCCCTGATGCGCCTGGCCGAAGCGCTGCTGCGCGTGCCCGATGCCGAAACCGCGATTGCCCTGACTGCCGACCAACTCGGTCGGGCCGACTTTGATGGCAGCAGCAACAAGGTGTTGTCGCGCCTGTCGAGCACGGCAATTGCCATGTCGAAACACTTCTTGCCGGCGGCAGCGGGCGGCGCTGCCACGACCGAGCCAGGCCTGATCGCCAAGCTCGGCGCGCGCACCGTGGTCGCCGCCACGCTGCGCGCCGTGCAGTTGCTCGGCCGCCAGTTTGTGCTGGGCCAGAGCATGGCCGAGGGCATGACTGAGGCCACCGCTGCCAAGCGCAAAATGGCTAATCTGCGCTACAGCTACGACATGCTGGGCGAAGGCGCGCGCACCGATGCGGATGCCCGGCTCCATCTGTCCAGTTACATCAATGCTATTGAGTCAATAGCTGCCAGCGCAGACCAGACAAGGGCTTGCGAGCAAAATGATGGTATATCCATCAAGCTCAGCGCGCTGCACCCGCGCTACGAATTTGCCCAGCGCGGGCGTGTCATGACCGAGCTGGTGCCGCGCGTCTGGAGCCTGTGCGAGCGCGCCGCCCAGGCCAATATCAACCTGACGATTGATGCCGAAGAGGTGGATCGGCTAGAACTGTCGCTGGCGGTGTTTGAAGCGCTGGCCGCCAAAGTGGCGCGGCAGCAGCCGCAATGGCGCGGCTTTGGGCTGGCGCTGCAGTCGTACCAGACCACGGCACTCGAACTGATCAGCCATGTGACCGAACTGGCACGCAAATACCGGTTGCGCCTGATGTGCCGGCTGGTCAAGGGAGCCTATTGGGATGCCGAGATCAAGCGGGCGCAAGAACTGGGTTTGCCGCATTACCCGGTGTTCACCCACAAGCACCATACCGACACCTCGTATCTGGCCTGTGCCAAAGCACTGCTGGAGGTGCCCGACGCGATTTACCCGCAGTTTGCCAGCCACAATGCCGCCACCGTGGCGGCCATTTTGCAGATGGCGGCGCGCACCGGCGCGCCGTTTGAACTGCAGCGCCTGCACGGCATGGGCGAAGGGGTTTATGGCGAGGTGCTGAAAAATCCGCTGATCGCCTGCCGGGTTTATGCGCCGGTCGGTGCGCACAAGGATTTGCTGGCCTACCTGGTGCGCCGCCTGCTGGAAAACGGCGCCAATTCATCCTTTGTGCACCAGTTAGCCGACGAAACCGTGCCGATTGGCGAACTGCTGATTTCGCCGCTGCGGCTGGAGCCGCGCTCGTCCCTGCCGCTGCCGCCCGACTTGTTTGGGGTGCAGCGCGCCAACAGCACTGGGCTTGATCTGACCGTGCCCGCGATGCGCGACAGCTTGCTCGATGCCTACGCCACGGTGCAGCTCCCCGATGTGCCAAAGTTTGATGCCAAATTGGCCTCTAGCGCTTTATCCATCAGCGCTGACAGCTATAAAAAATGGAGCAAGGTAGCGGTCGCCGAGCGCGCTGCCATGTTGCGCCGCGCAGCCGACGCACTGCAAAGCCAGTTGCCGCGTTTTTCCGCCCTGCTGGTGAAAGAGGCTTTCAAGACCTGGGGCGACGCAGTCGGCGAGGTGCGCGAAGCCATTGACTTTCTGCGCTACTACGCAGAGCAGGCCGAGCGCATCATGCAGCCGCAAATCATGCCGGGGTTTGAAGGCAACACGCTGCTGGGCATCACCGGCGAGAGCAACGAGCTGACCCTGACCGGGCGTGGCCCCTGGGTTTGCATCAGCCCGTGGAACTTTCCGCTGGCGATTTTTCTGGGCCAGGTGGCTGCCGCCCTGGCCACCGGCAACACGGTGCTGGCCAAACCGGCCGAGCAAACCCCCGGCGTGGCACTGGCCGCCGTCACGCTGCTGCATGCAGCGGGTGTGCCCGAAGGCGCGTTGCAACTGCTGCACGGCCCGGGCGACACGGTGGGGGCGGCGCTGGTGGCGGCCCCTGGCGTGGCCGGTGTGGTGTTTACCGGCTCGACCGCAGTGGCCAAACACATCAACCGCACGCTGGCCGCCAAAGACGGCCCGATCGTGCCGCTGATTGCCGAGACCGGCGGCATCAACGCCATGCTGGTTGACAGCACCGCACTGCCCGAGCAGGTGTGCGATGCGGTGATGCAGTCGGCCTTTAGAAGTGCCGGCCAGCGCTGCTCGGCGCTGCGGCTGTTGTGTCTGCATGAAGAGATTGCCGATCATGTGATTGAGATGATTTGTGGTGCCGCGCGCGAACTGGTCAGCGGTGACCCGGCGGATCTGGCCACCGATGTCGGGCCGGTGATTGACACCGAGGCCTATGCCGCCATCATGCAGCACCTGCAACGCCTGAACCGCGAGGCCCGGCCGCTGCTGGCCGCCAGCGCCAATCCGGCAGCGCTGGCCAATCCGGCCAATCCGGCCGCGCCCGGCCATACTTCAGGCCATGCTGCGGTTTATATGCCAAATCAGCCTGTAGCCCTTATGCAGCAAGCGCAAGTAGCTACACAATCAATAGCTAACCTGATCCCGCCGCAAGCCTATGAAGTGGCCAGCATCGCCGACCTGAAGCAGGAAATCTTTGGCCCGGTGCTGCACATCGTGCGCTGGCGCGGTGACCCGCTGGCAGTGATCGGACAGATCAACGCGCTGGGCTACGGCCTGACGCTGGGCATCCAGACCCGCATTGACAGCCGCGCCCGGCAGCTCGCCCGCGCCGCCCACGTCGGCAATGTCTATATCAACCGCAACCAGATTGGTGCTGTGGTCGGCGTGCAGCCGTTTGGCGGCGAAGGCTTGAGCGGCACCGGCCCGAAAGCCGGCGGGCCGCATTACCTGGTCCGCTTTTGCGCCGAGCAAACCATCACCGTCAACACCACCGCCGCCGGGGGCAATGTGCAATTGATGGCGTGAACTGCCGGTGAACCAGCGCGAGCGTCCAATGCTGGAACAGATGCAGCAAGCTTAAGCAGCAGCGTGAACGCAGTGCCTTGCAAGCTGTGTGTGGCGCTTTTGCGCCGATCAAAGGTGCGATACCTGATCTGATGCGGTTGAATTTCCTATCCGCGAGGTTTTCTTTCAGCCAGAACAGCGCGTTGTGAATGAAGAAGTCGCGCATAGGTCGCCGCCACCAGGCGTTTCAAGTCATCCGGCCGACCGTAGCGGGCATCCGGTGCAAACAGCAGCACGCCGTCGTAACCCCAGTTGCACTGACCCGGAAAGTCGGCCACCGGCATCAGCTCAATGGCCATCACGCCAAGCGCAACCAGATAGTCCAGTCGCGCCTGCACACCTGCAAAATCGCCACCTGGCGAAAAGCTGCCGACGTGCAATTCGTAGATCACTGCCTGCGACCACGGCCGACCGCGCAAGTCGGCGTCGCGCCAGTCAAACGCCAGCGCGTCGATCACTTCCGAGGCCCCATGCACGTCGTCCGGGTTGCAGCGCGCGGCCGTGTCTGGCACGCGCAGGCCGTCAGGCAATACGAAGCGGTAGCGCGTACCGGCCGCTGCCGTCGCCAGCTCAAGCCGGTGCCAGCCGTCGGCGTGGGCCTGCATCGCAACGCTGGCCGTCTGCTCGCCCTCAATTTGTAGCCGCACGCAGGGCACACTGGGTGCCCAGAGGCAAAAGCGCACGCCACCGGCCTCAAGCGGTTGGCTGCCAAACGGCATAGGGTGTCGGTGTTTCATGATGTTGTACCTTTTCCCCGATGTAACCCAGACCAATCTCTCGACGGTCTTGATTGGCTTTGCTGCACTTCGTGAGCGCTGTCGAAGCCCAAATTCCGACGGTCGGCAAGGGATACACTCTTGTCACAAATTTATAGTATGGATATCAACCGCAGTCCAAAGGTGGTGTCATGGCAAATACTTCATTGCGCGGGGCGGTAGGCCCGGTGTCGGCCGACAGCATGAATCTTCCGCGAGGCCCTTTTTTCCTACACGGTATCTGGGCTTTGGGCATGCGCCTGATGCGCAACCTCACCTTCGGTCGCAAGGCCGGCCTCATCGTTTGCGTGTTTCTGGTGCCGCTGTTGACGCTGGGCTATTTTTTTGGTCGCCTCCTGCAAGAGCAGATTGATTTCAGCCAGTCCGAACGCGTTGGCGTGCGTGCCTTGCGCGGCTACGTGCCGGTATTGCACGGATTGGTCCAGGCCCGCAGTGCGGTTCGTGCCGGCACCGGCAGTTTTGACACCGAGGCCGCGACAAAAGCCGCCTTTGCGCGGGTTGATTTGGCCCTGGCAGCGTACGAAACGGAGCTACAGGCCAGCCATGACCCGTTGCAGTTGCTGCCCGATCTGCTCGTGCTCAAAACCGCCTGGTCGCAAGCGGTCAAGGCCGACGGCGGTCAGGACGACAAAGGCCGTTCCGTTTTCGAGGTGCTGGCGCAGGCGAATACGGAGTTGCTACAGGCCATTGGCGAGCACTCCAACCTGGTGCTGGACCCTGAAATTGACAGCTACTACCTGATGAGCGCACTGGCGTTGACCTTGCCACAGGTCGCCGACGACATCGGCCAGCTCTGGGGCTGGTCCAGCTTTGCCGCCTCCAAAGGTACGCTCAAACCGCGCGAGCACGTGCAGTTTGCCATCTGGTACTCCGGCGCACACAACGGACTGGTGCAGGCCAAAGCGCACATCGAACGCGCGATCAGGGCCAATCCGTCCCTGCGATCATCGTTGTCGCTGAGTGGACTCGATGCGGCGCTGGCCTATAGCCAAACCGTCAGCGACTCGTCCGAGGTGATCTCGGGGCGCGAGGCCAAAGACCTGTTTCCAGCCGGCGAGGGCGCGCTCAAGGCGCTGCTGTCGGTCTATGAGACCGGGCTGCCGGTACTCGACCATCTGCTGGACGTTCGTATCGAAGCCTTGACCGCCAAACGTAATGCCATGATTTGGATTGCGTTACTGTCGGTGCTGGTGGCGCTATACCTGTTTTTTGCCTTCTATCTGGTGACCCGGGACGGCTTGCGGTTGATCAGCCTGCATCTGCGCGAAATGGCCGATGGCGACCTGCGCCATACACCCAGTTTGCCCTTGGGGCAAGACGAACCGGCGCGGGTACTCAACGATCTGCGCAAGGCCTACGATGCCTTGCACCGGTTGATCCACGCAGTTGACCGCTCGGTGCAGGAGTTGCAAGATACCGCACTGGACATTTCAGGCTCCAGCCAGAGTTTGGCCCAGCGTACCGAGCAGGCGGTCGCCAGCCTTGAGCAGCAGAGTGCGACCATGGACCACATTGGCAGCACGGCCGGCCATTCAGCCGAACTGATTCAGCACGCCTCGATCATGGCACAAGGCAATGCACAGGTTTCGAATCAGGGCGGTGCGGCCATCAACAAGGTCGTTCAGGTCATGCAAGGTATCAATTTGTCGTCGCGCAAGATCGCAGACATCATCGGCACCATCGACGGCATTACGTTCCAGACCAATATCCTGGCCTTGAATGCAGCGGTCGAGGCAGCAAGAGCCGGCGAGTCGGGGCGCGGCTTTGCCGTGGTGGCATCCGAGGTGCGCGCACTGGCCCAGCGCAGCGCTACTGCTGCGCGTGAAATCAACGTCCTGATCAGCGACAGCGTGCGTCAGGTCGAGTTGGGCTCGGACGTCGTGCGCCATGCCGGTGCCACGATGAAAGAGATCCTCGAAAACGCCAGTCAGATTGAAAAAGTGCTCGACCAAGTGCTGGTCGGTGCGCGCGAACAGGCGGTCGCGGTCAAACAAGTGGGCCAGGCGATCCAGTTGCTCGATGTTGACACGCAGCACAACGCGAGCATGGTCGAGCAGACCACTGCTACCGCGCTGAGACTCAAGGCGCACGCCGACGAGTTGATGGTCGAGATGGGAAGCTTCCGGCTGTAGGGCTAAAGAGAACGTCACCGGCCTCAATCGGTATCCGTATCCGTCACCAAGTCGGCGGGCACATGGTCCAGCCAGCCGGAGTTCAGGGCGCGCACATCCACAAACACCTTCCGGTCCACCAGGGTCAACCCAGGTACTATGGCATGGAGCCGTTCACCAGCGCCAGGTGCGCTTCATTCTGCGCATCACCGGTCAGAAGGAAGGTCGGCCCGAGCTTGACGCTGGCTTCTTCCACGCCCGGACAGGCTTGCCCACAATCGCTGCGCTCAGTGTGGACAAACCTTACCTGGACTTGACCACACTTCGTATGGACAAGTCCGAGGCGCTGTAGCCGCGCCTCCCCGCTGCGCGGGCCCCCACCCGGCTTGTTTTAAACAAAACACCCAATCCCAGGACGGGGTGCCAGGCGTCTGGTGGCCAAACTCTGGCGTCTGGGCCTGAGAGTGCCTGTGAGTTGGCCGCTCACATACTGGCAACGGTTCGGGCTTTCTGTTAGCCAAGGCGAGTCATGCGTCGCAAAATACTGTTTATTTGACCAGTATTCATGCCTGCCACCTGCAGCCCCAAACTCTACCAAGCGCGCCACCCCGAGCGCACACTGCTGTACCAAACGGTAGCCGAACACTTCGAGACTTGGCTGGAGCTCACCAGCGCGGGCCAGTTTGACGGGCAGGGTGATCACCACACGCCAAAACCCTATGTCAGACCTCCTAGACAAAAATTCAAAATCAACTGTAACCTATTGATTTAATTGACGCATCGTCGTTTATTGGACGATTTTTCAATTTTATTGAAAAGATAGAAATTGGACATTAGAGTTTCAAAACATTGAAATATATAAA
>CAIQOO010000225.1 GCA_903873485.1 uncultured beta proteobacterium
AGCGCCTTCACGGGCGCACAATCCCCGCCCCAGAGGGGCGGGGTATTAAATACAAAGCAGCCAAAATACCAAACATCCTCTGATGCTTAGACATCAGAATAGCGCCCCAAGGGGCGCGGAATTAACCCATAGAGATTCAAGCTGCGTGCAAAGCAAGGGAATGCCGATGCCCAGTTCAGCCTCGGCGTGATGTACGGAAACGGCCAAGGCGTAGCACAGAACGACCGGGTAGCGCTGAAGTGGTATCGGCTTGCAGCCAAACAAGGGGATGCCCATGCCCAGTTCAACCTCGGCGTGATGTACATCAATGGCCAAGGGGTAGCACAGGACCATCAGGCAGCGCTCAAGTGGTATCGGCTCGCAGCAGAGCAGAGGCTTGCTAGCGCCCAGTCCAACCTCGGCGCGATGTACACCACAGGCGAAGGGGTGGCGCAGGACTATCAGGAAGCGCTGAAGTGGTTCCGGCTCGCAGCAAAGCAAGGGGATGTCAATGCCCAGTTCAGCCTCGGCTTGATGTACGCCAATGGACGTGGCGTAACGCAAAACGACGTAGAAGTGGCGAAGTGGTATCGGCTCGCAGTAAAGCAAGGGGATGCCGATGCCCAGAACAGCCTCGGCGCGATGTACGCCAACGGCGAAGGGGTGGCACAGGATTATCAGGAAGCACTGAGGTTGTTCCGGCTGTCCGCAGAGCAGGGGAATCACTCCGGCCAGTACAACCTCAGAAATATGCGCGACGCAGGCCAAGACGCAGATTGATTGACCTTGGCATCGATCCCAAAACACTAATTGACATGACGGCTCTGGCGGCGCGGCACGCTGACGCAGAATTTTGGCATCAAACTATGCGAGATGATGACGAGGCGAATTGAGGGGGTGTTGGGGCTAACTTTACTTTGTTGGGGGTTGGGCAAATTTAGCCGAATACCAACCAGTTGGCAGGCGACGCTGGCGGCTGGCGACTGGCTTGATCGCGTCACAGCCTGCAAGCTTTCAATGCGTTGAGGTCAGTCCCTTTGGTGGCTGACGGGACGCTCAGTCGCAAGTGTTGGCGAAAATTGGTGGACCTGACCGATTTAAACGCCACTGAATCGATTTTAAGCGCTTCAGGCGACCTGCCCCTCAAGCAGTTGGCTTGAATCGATTTTGTGACGTTCTGGCGGGTCTTTTTACGTCAATTGACCCCTTTTTTTATAAAAATTACGCTAAAGGTAAACCAGCTGTGACCCATGAGAGATCAGAAAAAAAGGTTTTTGTGCGCCGTCTGGGCCGTCACCATTTTGCCCATCTGCGCGCGATTGCCGAAGGTGTGACTATTGAGGACAGCGCCAGACGCTATCTTGGTCTGGAGCATGGCCATCAAGCCAGAACGGCACACCGGCAAACCGTCGAGGCGGTTCGTCTGCTGGCGCGCCGGCGCAATGATCCGGCCTGGCGGCTGATTGGCATTACCTGGAGTCTGAATGCCGCGCTGCCGAGTCTGGAAGACTTTGTCGCCGAGCGTGATCTCGACGGCTGGAGCGAATCCGATGTCGCGCAGCTCTATGCCCAAGCCTATCCGACCGATCCAAAATCGCTGCGCCGACAAAAATTGCGGCAGCGACAGTTGTTGCTGCTCGAGCAGATCGAGCAGCAGGCAGCAGAAGTGCCGCTGCCCACTGATCTGGTGTCGGGCTGGTTTGATGCGCTGACATCGGCCAAACTAATCGCAGCGGGCATGGTCACTCTGGGTGATCTGGGAGCCAGAATTGCTGTGGCAGGATGCTGGTATCGCACCATGCCGGGCATCGGGTCATCCAAGGCGCAGCGCATTGCCAGTCATCTGGGCACGCTGCTTCCTCACCTGGGGTTGCAGCAGAAGACGGTTTTTAAGCTGGCAAGCCCGCCTGGTTTATTGGCTCCTGCCGCTATGGTGCACCAGGGTGAGCTTGTGCAAGCGCCCGCCCCTGCTGCGCCCTTATCTCTGCTGCCGATACCGCTTGCCGAATCACTGCTTTGCGCGAAAGACGATCTGGCAGCAGTCGAGTCGTGGATCAGCGCGCGGGCTGGCTCAAAATTGACGGCCACCGCCTACCGGCGTGAAGCACTGCGCCTGCTGCTGTGGCTGCAATATGAATGCCCGGACAAATGCCTCTCACAGATGAATGTCGATGACTGCGGCAACTTCATGGCGTTCCTGCAACACATTCCAGCCAGGTGGATTTCGCGCGCGCGCGCCAAACCGGGGACGCCGAGCTGGGCACCTTTTAGAGGACCGCTGAGCCGCAGGAGTCAGGCGCAATCGGTGGTGATCGTGGCCTCCATGTTCACCTGGCTGCAGTCGGCTTGCTATCTTTCGGTCAATCCCTGGCTGCTGATCAATCAGAAAACCGGCGATGATGCCAATGACAAGCTGCTCGACAGCAAGGCTTTGAGTGAGTCAGCGGCTATTGAGATACTGAAGTTCATTGACCAGCAACCTCCTGGCCCGGCTCGCGCGCGCATGCGCTTTATCCTGCGCTTTGTCGAGTCGGTGGGTCTGCGCTCTGCCGAACTGCTCAACGCCCGGCTTGAGCATTTCCAACTGGAACCCGAAGGCTGGGTGATGCAGGTTCACGGCAAGGGGGCCAGGAACCGGATTGCGGCAGTACCTGGTCAGGCTTTTGCTGCCCTGCAGGACTATCTGGAACTGCGCGGGATTGGCTCAATTGAGACGGCACCGCCCGATACGCCGCTGCTGGCCAGCACGCTGGATCCAACCAAGCCCATTGGCTACCAGGCGCTGTATGAGCATGTGCGGGGGTGGTTGCGCAAGGCCATCTCCAATTCTTCCCTGCCCTTGAATGAGCGCAACCGGCTTGCTGGTGCCTCAACCCATTGGCTGCGCCATACCTTTGGCACCCGGGCCATTGCGCGTGATGTGCCCATGGATGTGATTCAGGCGCAGATGGGACATGCCAGCATTCAGACCACCACGGCCATTTATGGGCGTGCGCCCATCAAGCGACGGGTTGACGAACTGGGAAAAGCGTTTGGGTGAGATGGGCCTGGATGCCATCCCTGCAAGATATCTGCATTGATGTTGTCACAACCGGTGGAGAACATACAGCACGGGCAGATGAAAGCGAATGCCTGAAGACCGGAGGTTCTTTGCATCCAATCTACGCATTCTGAACTGCTTGCTGATTGGGCAACTGGTCTGGTGCGGGCTGACCGGTTCGCCACTCAGCGATGCTGGCAAACAGCAGCTTGCAACCGGCACAGCGGTACACGCCCGATGGTGTCATGAACCCTGATGCGTTGCGCTGGATGACCTGACTGTAGGTTGCGGCACCACAGGCGTGGCATTTGTTGATTGGACTCACCTGCGCATGATAAACGCTCCAGCTAAACCAGTAAATTCTGTCAATGAATGAGCACATGAAGCTCTTAGGAACTTCACCCAATTAGCTGCTGCATACCTTTAGCACCATAAGCGCAACTGCATGAGGGCGACCGAGTGTGGGAAGGAAGTGTGGAGCATAAATTCCGGGCCGATGGACAAGAACCAGATATGAGGCGCTGCCGACCAAGGCGAGCGGGCCTAACTTCGCAAAGCTTTTGTGACCAAGGGTCAGGTGGCGTAAATCTGGCGGTTGTGCAATGAAGGAGTGCATTCTTACCTGGGGATATCTCGCCTTATGCTTGAAAGGGCGACGGTCGCAAGACCGGAGCGAGAAGTCAGCAGAGGCCATAGTAGTCCGAGGCGAAACCCATTATGGGA
>CAIQOO010000226.1 GCA_903873485.1 uncultured beta proteobacterium
TCGCCTTCGATGCGGGTTTGCGGCTCAAATTCGACAAACACCCGGGCCGCGCGCAACACGTCGGCGTGCATTTCGGTCTTTCCAGGGCAATCGCCGCCGACGCCGTTAAGGTGCATGCCCGGCTCCAGCAGATCGGGCGTGATGATGGTGGCATGGGTCTTGTCCGCCGTGATGGTGGTGACGATATCGGCACCACACACCGCTTCGGCCACGCTGTTGCAGGCCAGCAGGCGCAGGCCGGCGGCATCCGGGTTGTGTTGCAGGTTGCGCAGCAATTTGGCGGTGGCATCCCGGTCGATGTCGTAAAGCCGAATTTCGTCAATATCGACCAGATGGTGAAACGCCAGCGCCTGGAACTCGCTTTGCGCGCCGTTGCCAATCAGCGCCATCACCCGGCTGTCGGCCCGGGCCAGGGCGCGGGCGGCAACGGCAGAAGTGGCGGCAGTGCGCATGGCGGTGCACAGGGTCAGTTCGCTGATCAACAGCGGCATGCCGGTGGCCACATCCGCCAGCACGCCAAAGGCCATCACGGTGGACAAGCCTTTGGCGGTGTTGCCGGGGTGGCCATTGACATATTTGAAGGTGTAGCGGCTGGCATCGGCAATCGGCATCAGCTCGATGACGCCGTCGCGGGAGTGGCTGGCCACGCGTGCGGCCTTGTCAAAACTGTTCCAGCGCAAAAAGTCTTGCCGGATATAGGCCGCCATGCCCTGCAGCGTGGTTGCCATGCCGCGCTGCCTGACGATATTGGCGATGTCTTGCGGGCTGAGAAAAAGGGTGTTGCGGCTGTTGCTGCTGAAAGGCTTCATGGTCGGTCTCCTGGAGTCATGCGGATGTTTGAAACGGTTGATAGCAAGTGTGGCAGGGCATGCCGACAATAACAATCGCCAACTTTGTAGAAACATTGGCACATAATTGCCGTTTTGACAGACTAAATTGCCACAATGGATGAAACCGACCACCAACTGCTGTCGCTGCTGCGGCAAGATGCCCGGCTGTCGGTGGCTGCCCTGGCGCTCAAGCTCAAGGTTTCACGCGGCACCATCAGCAACCGCATCCGCCGCCTTGAAGACGACGGCGTGATCGTTGGCTACACCGTGCGGCTGCGCCCGGATGTGCAGCACAACAGCATCCTGGCCTGGATGAGCATTGCGGTGGATGGCAACCAGACCCGCGCCGTGATTGCCCACCTGCTCGGCGAGCCGGGTGTCGCCGCCCTGCATGACACCAATGGCCGCTGGGATTTGCTCGCCGAGTTGCGCGCCGACAGCCTGCAGCAACTGGCCCAGGTGCTGGAGCGCATTCGCCTGCTCAAGGGCATCAGCCACACCGAAACCAGCATCCACCTGGAAACCTACCGGCTGGGTTGAGGAAAGCCTGGCCAGTTATGCCGCATCGATTGATGAGCCTGTCACATTCAATTGGGCGACAACTTGCCTGGCTTCTATCGCTCATCCTCTCAGCGTACCTCAGCGCTGACGACGGTCAATAAAGTAACTGCTGCCCGGTGTCAGTTTCGCCATTTTTTTTGCTTCCACCAGGCGTTGTGATATTTCGGCATGGGAGTCAAATTCACCGACTTCAACCCGGATCAGGCCTGCCGATAAACAGGTCAGGGGATGAAACACCGCTTGCCCCTGGCGATTGTTTGTGACAATTCCTCCCTTTGCCTGGTGTTCTTGCGTGAAATGGTGTCTTACTTCTTCATCAAATCTGGCGAGCACCTGTTGCACCCGCGACTCCCAATCGGTCGATTTGAAAACCACCACATAGTCATCACCGCCAACGTGACCCAGGAAGTCCAGCGTCGGGTCAACTGATTCACCCAGGACTTTTGCCGCCAACTGGATCACCGCATCACCGGCACGATAGCCATACACATCGTTGAAGGCCTTGAAGTTGTCGAGATCAAAATAGCCCACCACGAAGCGGACTTTTGCGCTCAGACAATTCAGGATTTCTTCATCAATCGGTACGTTTCCAGGCAAGAGAGTCAGCGGGTTGGCGTAGCGAGCCAGCGATATTTGCTGATCTGCAATGGCTTTGATCAGGTCGGTCATGTGCCCGGTGCCAATATAGCGACCTGCTTCACTGACGAAGAACCCATCGACAAGCTGCCGGTCATTGAGGCTGGCAATCCGGTTTGACATTTGCAGCAACGACAATTCGGCATCAAACACCAATGTTGCACTGTCCATGATTGTGGTGCAGGAGCGTTGGCCAAATATCTCGTCAAAATAATTCTCGGTGCCACGACGAAGAATTTCAAGGCTTCGCAATACCCCTGCCACCCGGTTTTCGTCATCCACCACGGCCAGACTGTTCAACTGCTGATGGTCATGGAACTGTTTGATGACACCGTGGCACGAAACTGCAGCGGTAACACAACTGTTGTGCCGGATCAGGTTCCTGGCAGTGACAGGTTTTCCTGCTGCCGTCAAAGGATGAAATAGTGTGGGGGCATTGGGTTTTGGCATTATTGACTCCGGTCGATGCGCAAGCAGGCCAAATCCTGTTTGCTATTAATTGTAGAGCTGGTAGCGCTTATGCAGTATGGTCTAGAGCAACATTTCATATCAAAAACCGATGGCAAACTTTTCAAACGCATCAATAGCCAGCGGACGGCTAAAGAGATAGCCTTGGTAGGCATGGCAACCTGAATCGGCCAGAAAGGTTCTTTGCGCCTCGGTTTCGACACCTTCGGCGATGACACCCAGCCCCAGACTATTGGCCAGTGCGATGACGGCCTTGGCTATGACCGCATCGTTGTCATCGGTGAGTACATCGCGTACAAAAGACTGATCGATCTTGAGCTGATCCAGCGGCAGTCGTTTCAGGTACGACAGCGACGAATAACCGGTGCCAAAGTCATCCAGCGCGAATCCGACCCCAATGTTTTTGAGCGCCACCATTTTGGCCACCACTTCTTCCAGGTCAGATACCAGCAGGCTCTCGGTCAGTTCAAGCTTGAGTCGCTGCGGATTGGCGCCGCTACGTTCAAGCACCGCCAATACCTGCGCCACAAAGTCACTTTGCTGAAACTGGCTGGCGCTGACATTCACGGCCATCATCAGGTATGCCATCCCGGGTCGGCTGGCCCACCGGGTCAATTGAGTGCAGGCAGTTTCCAGCACCCAAAGACCCAGCGGCAAAATCAGGCCGGTTTCTTCGGCTAAGGGAATGAATTCGGCGGGTGACACCATGCCGCGTTGCGGGTGCTGCCAGCGCACCAGCGCTTCGACCCCGGCAAGACGATTGTCGCCTTCCATCTGGGCCTGGTAGTGAAGCACAAACTGCTGTTCGTCAAGCCCCCGTCGCAAGTCATTTTCCAGCGCGGACCGGTCCTTCAAGGCAGTTTCCATCAGAGGGTCAAAGAAGCGCCAGGTGTTGCGCCCGGCATCTTTGGATCGGTACATGGCTAAATCTACCTGCTTGATCAGGTCATCACGGCTGGCAAAGTTGCCCTTGAACAAGGTGACACCGATGCTGGCTGTGCTGCGTTGTTTGACGTTGGCAAGCAAGTAGGGTTGGGCGAGCATGGCGAGAACTTTTTTGGTGACGGCTTCTGCGCCGTTGGCGGCATCTTCCTGGCTGCCGCCCAGACCGGTCAACATTACCACGAACTCGTCACCCCCAATGCGCGCGACGGTGTCATCTTCGCGAACGCAGATCAGCAGCCGTTGCGCTGCCTGCTGGAGCAGCAAGTCGCCGACATCATGGCCGAGGGTGTCGTTGAGCGTCTTGAAATTGTCCAGATCAATCATCAATAGCGCACCATGGCGGTCGCCGCGCAAGTTGGCCGCCATGGCCTGCTTCAACCGGTCAAGCAAAAGCGTTTTGTTGGGCAGGCCGGTCAACTGGTCATAAAAGGCGAGATGCTGGATTTTTTCTTCTGCATTCTTGCGCTCGGTGATGTCGATTTGATTTTCGACATAGTGGGTCACTTCGCCAGCGTCGTTTTTTACAGCAGAAACCGTCAGCCATTTGGGATGCACCGAGCCATCTTTGTGACGGTTGCGGATTTCTCCCTGCCACATGCCGGTGACATCGATACGCTGCCACATGCGGCGGTAAAAGTCGGCACTGTGGCAGCCTGAGTTAAACATGCTGGGTGTCTGACCGATCATCTCCAGGGCGGTGTAGCCGGTGTTTTCGGTTAAAGCCCGGTTGACCCGCAAGATTACCCTTTGGGCATCGGTGACGACAATGCCTTCTTGTGACTCGAAAGTGGTCGCAGCGATGCGCAAATTGTCTTCGGCGTGTTTACGTTCAGTGACATCAACATCCATGGAAACAAAAATTTTGCTGCCATCTTCGGCAGGAATCACAAAGGTCGAGGTCAACACCACCACCAGGCTGGCGTCTTTTTTTTGCAGGCTTGTTTCCACCGGGCCGAAGGATTTTCCGCTGCGCGCGATTTCCTGGAGTACCTCCAAAAAACGCACGGTGTGCGACCGGTCCAGAAACATCAACTGGTTTTCAGTAATGACTGAGCCAACCGCTTCGGTTGCACTGAATCCGTACATGTTCTGCGAAGCGCGGTTCCAGTAGAGTACCCGGCCTTCGATGTCAAACCACTGAACGGCAACAATGGGTGTGCCTTCCAGGGTGGCACGCAACCGCTCTTCACTGCGCGCCATGTCTGCTTCGCGGCTCCGGATGACGGCGATCATGTGCCCAAAGTCGCCAGACAATTGGGTTAACTCGACAATCGTGCCGCGTCGAGGCCAGGGCGATTCATAGTCGCCTTCAATGAGACGACGGGTTCTCCCGGTCAAGTCGTTCACAGATCGGGTTATTCCCCATGACCAAAAAAACGCCAGTGCCGAACTCAGCAGCAGTGCGCACAGGAAACCACCAACGACCAGCATCACGGTCATGCGGTAGTCATGGTTGGCCATGCCGGCAGCAGCTACCGCACCAATGACCCAGCCGAGTTTATTTGACAAGATGCCGCCGACGATCAAGCGCTGGCCATTGAATGTTTCGTAGCCGGGCAGCGCGGTTCCTGCAATCAGGGCTTGAAATGTGGGCAATCCGGCATAGTCGAAAAGCCGCTCTTCGGGGTTGCTGCGTGAAGATGCGAGCCATTGCCCGCGTCCATCGGCAACAACCACTGTTGCATCCGAGCTGGCCATATCACGACTGACGGTTTGCAAGATGTTTTTCAAGGAAGTCTCGAAGATCAGTATCTTGTCGGCGACTGGCAGGGCAATGCCAATCGCATTGGTTCCTGACAAGACCGAGAGATATTTGTCGCTCCAGATGGCCGTCGCCGGTGACAAGTTGTCAAACGGCGCATGAACCTGCCGAAACAGCGGATTGCCGGAAAAGTCTGCACCAAGCAAGTCGGTGCTGGCCTGCCGGGATTTGCCCGGCAGGCCGAGCATCTGCACCGTGCCAAATGCGCTTACCAGATAGGCGGCCTCAAACACTTCGCCCTCTCCGACCATCACGTCAAGATAGGCCTGCTGTTCATGGTTGGGCCGTGTGCCCACCAGCTTGGCCAGTGATTTGATTTGGGTTTCGATGCCGTCTGTGTAGCGATCGAGAAAGCGCGATATGTTTTCAGCACGTTCCTGCAACTCGGCCCGCTTGTCAATCTCGATTTGTGGCAACCGGTACAGCAGTATCACCGCACCAGTCACCACGAACGTCATCGTCAGCGAGATGAATATCAACAAGATCAACGATGTTCTGAGCCGCAACTGGTACATATCAGGCTTCAAGGGGTGCTGCTGTAACGCCCGTCGCGCACCACTGTCATATGGATCTGGCGTTGTGCGCTGCCGTCAGGACCAAAAGTCCATGGCTCCTGCAAGCCTTGAAAGGAACCGTTTTCAAGCAGCGCCCGTTTCAACGGTCGTCCGTTAGCTTGGCGCATGGCGGATATGACGGCAGTTGTCGCGTCATAGGCGGCAACGCTGACAAAGTCCGGTTCCTGTTTGAAGCGTTTTCGAAACGCTGTGGCGAATTTCAGGTACGGCGCGGAAGAATCATGGCGATTGAAATATTGTGGCGTTGTGACACCTTCTACGGTGCGTCCTCCTACCTCCAGAAGACGTTCTGTTGCCGCCCAGGGACTGGCCGATATGGATTGCGTCATGCCCAGGTTGCGGGAAACCTGTATCAGCCGCACCGTATCGACGGCATTGGCAACATAGCTGGTGCCTGACCGAAAACCCAATTTTCCAAGGGAAAACTGGCAAAATTGTGAAACGAAGATTTTTGGAAATCTTCGTTTCCTGGCAAGTTTCAGCCTATTTGTGTACTTTTACTGGATTTTTGGCGAAATCTTCGTTCCCTAA